>JARIDA010000054.1 GCA_029257065.1 Tissierellaceae bacterium
GTGCTTGACCTATTACATCTCTACCTGCCATCATTACTGGTATCGCTTCTTTTTGAATTGGAGACATCTCTTCAAATCCCATGTCTGAAATACCTCTCATCAATTCACTACTTAATTTTAATTCTTCAAATTTGTTCATTAAATCTAATCTTCCTTCCTTTGTTACCAACTTACTAAGTATATATGAGTTTTACACTATTTGCAAGGTTTATCTCTATTGTTAGGATTATAATGAAGCTAAATTCAATTTATGCTATAATTAATCAAATAATTAAATAAAAGGAGTGAGCCAATTGAAATGGAATTTAGATAATTTATATACGAGTTTTAATAGTAAAGAATATAAGAATGATGTGAAACACTTGGATCTGGCCTTGGAGGATTTATCTATTTGGTCTGAAGAGAATTTAAACTCACAAGACAATGCTGAATTGGAAATTCAAACTTTTTTAGAAAAAAATATAATATTAAATAAATTGTTTTCCAAATTAATAAGTTTCTCTAATCTTACTAGTGCAACTGATGTAGACAATGAGAGAGCTAATAGGGAAAAAGATTTATTGAGATTTAAATTCACTCAAATAACAGAAGCTAATACTAAATTTCAAAATTTCATTAAAGAATTAGAAGGTCTAGATAGTATTGTAGAAAATTCTAAAACTTTAGTTGAATATGAATTTCATCTTAAAGAGATAAAAGAAAAATCACAATATGCCCTCTCAAGGGAAGAGGAAATTCTAATCTCCAGAATGAAAAACACAGGATCCAACGCTTGGAAAGATCTTCAAGAGACAATATCCTCAAAGCTTTTAGTCCCTATTGAAATAAATGGGGAGATAGAAGAGTTACCAATTTCTCTAGTTAGAAATATGGCCTATAGTGAGGATGGAGATTTGAGACGAAAAGCATATCTAGCTGAATTAGAAGCTTACAAAAAAATCCAAGACTCTTCAGCAGCAGCTTTAAATGGAATAAAGGGTGAGGTAATTACAATCTCAGAAATTAGGGGTTATGATTCTCCTTTAGAAGAAACTCTTTTAAATTCTAGAATGGATAGATCTACTTTGGATGCAATGATTTTAGCAATCGAAGAATTTTTACCCTATTTCCATAGATATTTTAAAGCTAAGGGAAAACTATTAGGACATGACAATGGACTTCCTTTTTATGATTTATTTGCTCCAATAGGGGATTTAGATATGACTTTAGACTATGAAGAGACAAAGAGTTATATCCTAAAAAACTTTAAAAGTTTTTCGCCTGAATTATCCGAATTTGCCAATAATGCTTTTAAAAACAATTGGATAGATGTTCAGCCTAGACAGGGGAAAAGAGGTGGAGCTTTTTGTTCCAATATACATGCTATAGGAGAATCTAGAATACTCACTAATTTTACAGGCAATTTTCTAGATATGGTCACACTGGCACATGAGTTAGGACATGGATACCATGGTTTTGTTTTAAAAGACCAATCCATTCTCAATTCAGACTATCCTATGCCTTTAGCTGAAACAGCTTCCACATTCTGTGAAACAGTTATTATGAAGTCAGCACTGGAAGATGCTAATAAGGAGGAAAAGTTATTTCTATTAGAGTCATCCCTGTTAAATGCATCCATAGTTATAGTGGATATTTATAGTAGATTTCTGTTTGAAAAGGAGCTATTTAGTAGAAGAAAATCCCATTCTCTTTCAGTGGATGAACTTAAAGAAATAATGATGGATTCTCAAAAAAAGGCATATGGAGATTCATTAAATCCAGATTATCTTCATCCTTATATGTGGTTGAATAAACCTCACTACTATTACTCAGAGAGAAATTTTTATAATTTCCCTTATGCCTTTGGACTACTTTTTGCAAAAGGACTTTATTCCAAGTATTTAGAGAATAAATCTCTATTTATCGAGAATTATGATCATCTTTTAAGTTTAACTGGAAAAATGAAAATAACTGATGTGGCAAAACAAGTCAATATAGATGTTACTAAACCGGACTTCTTTAGACAGGCACTAGATTTAATCCGAGAAGATATTGATGAATTCATCCAATTATTAGTAGAATAATATTTTATACTCTATACTTAAAATAATAATTTTTATGATATAATGGATAATGTTAGTTTTTAAAAATTTAGGAGGTAAATTATGAAATATAATATTTTTGTTCTATCAGGTGGAAAATCCATAGAACATGAAATTTCTTTGAAATCAGCAACTGCAATTATTAATGCAATAGATAGAGATAAATATGACATATATCCAGTTTTCATAAATCACGATGGAGTTTGGAATATACTTGATAAATGTGATAAGAAAATAGAGAAACCAGAAGATTTAGCCATAGAGTCTAATGATACAGTGGCTAGTTCAATGGCTAATTTTTTAGAGAAGGTTAATTCTGTGAAAAATCCTATAGTATTTCCTGCTCTTCATGGACAAAATGGTGAAGATGGAACTATACAAGGTTTTTTAGAAATGCTTAATATTCCTTATATAGGATGTGGGGTACTCGCTTCTTCAATAGCTATGGATAAAGTTGTAGCAAGAGATTTATTCTCTCATCATGGATTACCACAAACCAAATACACCTGGTGTACTAAATCTGAATGGTTGGATAATCCAAAAGAAATTATAGATAGAATTGAAAATAAAATCACATATCCTATGTATGTTAAGCCTGCCAATGCTGGGTCCAGTGTTGGTATTAGCAAAGTAGATACTAGTGAAGATTTACCTGGTGCTATAGATATAGCTTCTAATTATGACACTAAAATTATAATAGAAAAAGAAGTTATAGGAAGAGAGATGAATGTAGCTGTTATTGGAAACGACAAGCCTCTAGCTTCTGTCGTAGGAGAATTCATTCAAGAGAGACCTTTCCTGGATTATAATGCTAAATATATTGAAGGTAAAATCGTTCAAGTAGTTCCTGCTAAATTAGATGAAGAAACAACGGAAAAAGTAAGAGATTTGTCTATTGACGTTTACAATGTACTTAACTGTACTGGACTTGCAAGAGTGGATATTTTTGTAGATGATAATAATCATATTTATATAAATGAGGCTAATACAATGCCTGGATTTACAGATTTAAGTATGACCCCTGTGCTTTGGGCGGAAACAGATGGAACTACTTATACAGAATTAGTTGAAAGATTAATCCAATTTGGATTAGATAGATACAATAAACGTCAAGAAATAGTTAATAAGAGGTGATTAGATGATTCAAAAAACTTTAAAAGAAATTGAAAGCATGTGCTTAGGCTCAGATTTAAATGAGGAATTTAATAATATTATAATCACTGGAGTTACAATAGATTCTAGAAATGTAAATAAGGGCGAATTATTTATACCTCTGGTTGGGGATAATTTTGATGGACATAAATTTATCAAATCAGCCATTGAGAATGGTGCTGCTGGAGTCTTGTCTTCTAAAATTTTAGAAGATAAGACTATTCCAACTATTTCTGTTTCAGATACTCTTATAGCTCTACAAGAGTTAGCAAAGTCCTATATAGAAGAAATATCACCAAAAATCATTGCCATAAGTGGAAGTAATGGAAAGACTTCTACCAAGGATATTCTAGCCAGCTTACTTTCCACTGAATATAAAACCCATAAAACAGCTGGAAATTTTAATAATCATATTGGAGTTCCACTTACCATCTTAGAGATGGACGGGGATGAGGTATTTGCTGTAATTGAAATGGGAATTTCTGATTTTGGAGATATGACAGAGCTTAGTCAAATTGCAAAGCCAGATGCTGGAATCATCACAAATGTTAGTGGAGTTCATCTAGATGATTTACTTAATACGGAAAATGTGGCAAAAGCTAAAATGGAATTTTTAAAAAACATGAGTCCAAATGGACTTTATCTCTATTTTGAAGATGATCAGGTTTTAGATAATGCTGCTAAAGATTTAGATGGAGATTATAAAGTTCAAACTTTTGGTAAAAAAGAAAATAGTGATTTTTTAATAGAGGATATTAGGATTACATCTGAAGGATCTCTTTTTAAATTGTCCAATCTAATTGAGGATAAATTCTTTCTGCCAATGATCGGAGAGCATCAAATTTATAATGCTACTGCAGCTATTGGAATGGCTAAAGAATTTGGCATTTCACTGGATAATATTAAACGAGGTTTGGGAGAAATTGAAGCAACTGGAATGAGAAATGAATTGATAAAGGGAGAGAGATTTACCATATTAGATGATTCCTATAAATCTAATCCTGATAGTTTAAATGCTGCTCTTAACACCCTATACTCACTGGATGGATATTCTCAAAAGATTGCAATTATTGGAGATATGCTGGGTTTAGGGGATGAAATTGAATTTATTCACAGAGAGTTAGGCCAGAAGATGGATCCTAATAAGCTGGATATGATAATTGGAATTGGATATTATTCTGAATATATTATATGGGAAGCTGAAGCGAAATTTGGAAAAGATAAACTTCTACATTTTGAAGAAAAATCTGAAGATATGATAGAAAAGATTAAATCCGTAATTCAGGAGGATGCTCTGGTTTTGGTGAAAGCATCAAGACCTTTAGAGTTAGATACTGTAGTTAGAGACCTTTTAAAGTAGGTGATGAAAATTTTAAGAATTATTGATTTGGTAATAATAATTGTGCTCCTTTTTCTTATGCATAGAGATTTATCTGATTTAAGGGATGACAATAGAGAGATAATCAAAAGATACAACCAATTAGCCAGGGAAACTGGGAATGAGCATTTAGCCTTTGACTTTCTTTCTGATAAATTAAAAGCAGAAATTATTCAATTGTTAGAAGAGGGAAATGAAAGTGAAGCTATCTATTTAGTAAGTAAAAACACTAAAATGGATTTAGAAAAGTGTAAAGAATTTATATCTAATCTAGAATAAATATTGTTTCCACTAAGAAAGTGTAGGTAAATATATTGTTAATAGAAAACTTTAGTCAAATAGAAAGATATTTTTTAATATATATACTTTCAATTAATATTACTGCCTTTTTTATATATGCTTTGGATAAGTTCAAGGCTAAAAAGAAAAGTTGGAGAATACCTGAAATCCAACTTATATTTATGGGTTTAATTGGTGGAGGAGTTGGAAGTATAATAGGCATGGTGGTTTTTAAACATAAACTATCTAAAAAGAGGTTTTCCATAGGAATCCCTCTAATCATACTCATAAATTTCATTACATTTTTATATTTAGCCATTCAGATTAAATAATAAAAAATAGTTAATACCATTTGGTATTAACTATTTTTTATATCATATCATATTATTTTATTTGGATTTAAAATATTTTTCGGGTCAAAAGAGTGTTTTATTCCTCTCATTATATTGATAATTGCTGGATCCAAGGATTTTTTTAAATATTTACGCTTTGCATATCCAATACCATGTTCTCCAGAAACTTGCCCTTCTAATTCATGGGCTTTCTCATAGATTTTTCCCATGGCCAATTCTAATTTTTCTTCCCACTCATCTTCTGATAAATCATCTTTTAAGATATAGGAGTGAAGATTACCGTCTCCCGCATGACCAAATGTCTTTATACGAACTCCAACTTCATCTTGTAGTTCATATGTATATTCCACCATTTCATTTACCCTATCTCTTGGAACAACTACATCTGTTTCATCCATATCTGTAGTAGAACCTCTTATTCCCTCTAGAAAGGCTCCTCTTGCGTCCCAAAGGGATTCTTCTCTCTCATCTGTATCAGATATTAAAACATCTATAGCACCCTCTGCTAAACATAATTCTGCAACATCTTCATAGATTCCTTCTATTTCTTCCACAGAATTACCATCAAACTTTAATAGCAAATAAGCATCTGATTGGTTGTCAGGAAATCTTTTACCTAAATATTCTTCTGAGTCCATAATAACTTCTCTTTCCATAAATTCCATAGCAACTGGTATAGCCTTTGATTTTACTATTTTAGGTACAGTTCCTATTGCTTGTTCCAATGTTGGAAATGGTATTAAAAGACTTATTACATGTGATGGAAATGGTAATAGTCTTAAGGTAGCTTTGGTAACTATGCCCAGAGTTCCCTCTCCACCTACAATTAAATCTTTTATAGCATAGCCAGAACTATTTTTCATTACTTTTCCCCCTAATTGGACAACTTCTCCATTAGGTAAGACAACTTCTAAACCTTGAACAAAGTCACGAGTAACTCCATATCTTACTGCTCTCATACCTCCTGCATTAGTACTAATATTTCCTCCTATTGTAGCTGACTTCTCACCTGGATCTGGTGGGTAAAAATAACCACGATCTTCCACATATTCAGCAATATCCATTAATAATACTCCTGGTTCTAATGTCAGATTTAAATTTTCTTCGTCTAATTCCAAGAAATTATCCATTAAAGTCATATCTATAACTATTCCACCTTTTATTGCTACACAGGATCCTACTAATCCTGTTCCTGAACCTCTTGGTGTTACGGGAATATTGTTTTTATAAGCATAGGACATAACTTCACTTACTTCTTCAGTGGATTTTACTCTAACCACTAATTCTGGATAGTTCTCTGTTCCGCCTAATTCATCATGGCTGTATTCTTCATTAATATTATTGCCTGTCAAAACTCTATTTTCATCATTTATTATTTCATTCAATCTATTAATATCATTTTCATCTATTTTTTTATAATCCATAACTAAGCTCCTTTCTCTAATTTTATTTTTTCAATAAGATCTGGAATAATTTCATATAAATCTCCTACTAATCCATAATGAGCTGTATTAAATATTGGAGCATTTTCATCTTCATTAATTGAAATTATTGTCCCTGCTTGACCCATTCCTGCTATAAATTGAACTGCTCCCATAACTCCACAGGTTATTATTAATTCAGGTCTAACAGTTCTTCCACTTAATCCAATTTGATTTGTATTTTTAAACCAACCCGCTTCACAAAGTGGTCTTGTACAGGCAACTTGAGCTCCTAAGAGATCTGCCAATTCTTCTAACATTTTTAAGTCATCTTCGTTTTTTACTCCACGACCTGCCACCACTAATACATCACTTTCTTCTATGGATTTCTCCTTGTCTTTCTTAGCTATTTCTATTATATCTACTGTAGTTTCTAATTTTTCATCATCGATATGGCAGGATACTATTTCTCCAGTTTTTTCATCTGTTCTCTCAGCCACATCCATTATTTTATATCTTACTGTTGCTATTTGTGGTCTGTGATTTGGGGTTACTATCTCCGCCATTATATTTCCACCGAATGCAGGTCTTATTTGAACTAAATCCGTATTTTCTTTTATCTTTAAAACCGTACAATCAGCTGTCAATCCAGTTTTCATTCTTGCAGCCACCCGTGGAGCTAATTGTCTACCTATAGTGGTTGAACCTACTAATATGGAAGAAGGTTTGATTTTCTCTATAAAATCCACAAAAGCTGTTGCATGAGGTTCAATCCTAAATCGTTTTAATTCTGGTTTATCATATATAAATACTTTATCCACTCCATAGTGAAGTATTTCTTCAGCTTTATCACTAATATCTGAACCTATCATTAGAGCATATACTGGATGATCAATTACAGCTGCTAATTCTTTAGCCTTTCCTATTAATTCATATGTAACAGGATGTATTTCTCCATCTAAATGGTCTACACATACTGCTATTCCATTCCATTTAGATTTATCTATCTCCTCTACTTCATCCTCAATATATTCTATTGCACCTTCTGGGCCTTGTTTTACACATATTTTACACATTCTACATGCTGCATTTATCTCAATTTTTCCATTGACTTCTTCTATTGCATCAAAGGGGCAAATTTCTATTAATTCTTTTTTATTGTGAATTTTATCATTATTCACCTTTAATCTTGCCATAAATATCCTTCCTCCCTATTAAACAAATTTCAGCTCTTTTAATTTATCAAATAATTTAACGGTTAATTCTTCTTCATCTTCATTCCATATTTCTTGTTCTAAATTACTCTCTGGTGGAAACATTCTTTGTACCTGAGTTGGTGATCCATTAAGTCCATAATTGTTTTCATCTCTATCATTCATATCATCTAATGTAAGTACTTCTATTTCCCTGTCTTTAGTATCTTTTTTCAATATATATGAAGGGAGACGTGGCATTACTATATCTTTTTCCACTGAAAGTAGGCATGGATATTTTATATTGGATATTTCTATATCATCTGGCATATCCATCTCCACTTGAACATGATCTTCATTAGCATCTAGAATTTCACTTACATAGGATAAACTTGGTATATCAAGCCACTCTGCTATCTCTGGACCTACTTGAGCCGTATCTCCATCTGTAGTTTGCTTTCCACATATAATTAAATCATAATTCCCTATTTTTTCTATTCCCTGTGATAAAGCATAACTAGTTGCCAATACATCTGCTCCACCAAATTTTCTATCTGTAAGTAATACTCCATGGTCTACCCCCATTGAATAGGCTTCTCTAATAACCGCCTTTGCTTGAGGAGGACCCATTGTCACTACTGTAACATGTCCATTTTTCTCTTCTTTTAATTTCAATGCTGATTCTAGTGCATATAAATCATAGGGATTCATTTTACTCTCTGCACCGTCTCTTAAAATTACTCCTGTTTCTGGATCCACATCCACTTTATTTGATGATGGTACTTGTTTTATACAAACAATTATATTCAATTTAATTCCTCCTTATCTCAATTAAACAATCAAAATATTAAAAAATCCTGAAATTATACAAGCAATAACCAGCATTAATATTGTCCATTTAAGTATCCCACTTAATATTTCACCCTCTTTTCCCACAAGTCCTGTTGTAGATACACCTATTGCAATGCACTGTGGGGAAATTGTTTTACCTATTCCTGCACCTATAGTATTTGTAGCTGCCAACCAATGTGGATTGGCTCCTATACTTGCTGCAGCTTCCACTTGCATACCACCAAACAAGACATTTGCACTTGTTCCACTTCCCGTTACAAAAGTTCCCAAAGCTCCTATAATTGGAGATATTAATGGATAAAAACTACCTGTTATTGATACTAATATAACTGCTATTGTTGATACCATTCCTGAATATCCCATTACTTTTGCTGTGGCCAATACTGAGATAATCGTAATCATGGTTTTAAACATCTGTTTAATACTTTCTCCCAATATTCTAAATAGCTCAGATGGAGATGCTCCTTGAATACTTCCACCTATAAGTGCTGATATAAATATTAATACTCCTGGTGCTATTATCCATTGAAATGTCAATATTTCAGGATTTTCTCCTGCATATACACTAATTGTAGATTTTATTTTTGCCAATGGTTCATGAATCATTGGAACCACCTTAGAAGTTACTAGTAACAATGTAAATATAAATATATAGGGCGACCAAGCTATAAATCCTTCTTTAAAATTAATATCTTTAGATACAATTTCCTCTTCAGTTTGTTCTATCCTATATTCCTCTGGAACTTCAGCTTTATTTCTTCCACCTATCCATACGGTACAAAGTAAGGATATTATTGAACCAACTACAACCACCATTTCTGGTCCCATATATTTTCCAATTATAAATTGAGGTATTATAAAACTTAAAGCAGATACTAATGCTATATGTCCTACACCTTTTAAGCTTTTAAAACTTCCTCCAACTATAATAATCATAATAAATGGAATTATTAACATAATTGGTGCCATTTGAACCACTGTTGCCCAAGTTAGTTGTCCTATTTCTAATCCACCTACTTGTGCCAAGGATATGGTTGGGATTCCTATTGATCCAAATGCAGTAACTAGTGAATTAGAAATTAAACAAGCCAATGTAGCCGGTAAAGGTGCTACTCCTAATGCCCAAAGCATGCTGGCTGGAATAGCTACAGCTGTTCCGAATCCTGCCATACCTTCCATAAATCCTCCAAAACACCATCCTATAATAAGTACTAAGACCCTTTTGTCCTTTGTCACACCTGCCACCATTTGCTTTATTGTATCCATTGCTCCTGTATGTAGTGTTATATTATAAGTAAATATAGCTGCAATTATAACGATTATAATTGGCCATAGAGCAAATATTCCACCTTCTAATGCTGCTGTTAATATTTCTTTTATGGACATATCCCATTTAAGATAAGCTAAGATACTACTTATTATTAAAGCTCCTATACAAGCCTTGTCTCCACTTAACTTTAGTCCATTTAATGCTATTATTAGCCAAATTATCGGTATAGAAGCAAATAACAACATAAATAAATCATTCATTTTCTCCCCTCCCCCAGTTATTGGTGTTACCATTGTAACTTATTGGTGCTACCTCTTACTTAGATAGTAACAAACTTTTCTAATTTTGTAAATAGAATTTTCTGAATATTTTACAAATAAAAAAGTGAGAGCTATATAATATATAACTCTCACTGACATATTCTCTTATCTTAAGCTTTGATCAATTAAGTCAAAATGTTCTTTATATGCTTCTGAAATAATTTTTTTATCTGCTTTTAATAATCCTCTATACATCTTTTCATGTGCTTCTTGTAATATTTTACTATTAATAGTTTTTCTTTGAATTTTTTCTCTCATTACTGGAATAAATTCATCTAATGCATTGGATAATCCTTCCAATATATGTATTATTAATTGATTTTGTGATGCAGAAATAATTATATAATGCAATTCTTTATCCCATTTAGACTTTTCTTTTTCATCTTCACTATTTCTAAGTTTATTTACAATTGTCTCTATTTGTTTTAATTGAGATGGAGTTATCCTATCTACAGCTAATAATGCTGCATATGTTTCTAACCCTTCTCTTAATTCACTTATTTGTCTATAGTCAGTTTTGTTCATTAATAACATCCAATGAACCGACTCTTGAAAATTACTCTGAAAGTCACAGGTTACATAATTTCCAGCTCCTTGAGCACTGGAAATAAATCCTAATAAACTTAATGATCTCATTGCCTCTCTTATAGTATTTCTTCCAACATTCATCTTTTCTGCCATTTCTCTTTCTGGTGGAAGTTTTTCACCTACTTTTAGATTTCCATTTAATATTTCTGCTTTTACATGGTCTATTACTATTTCATAGGCTCTTTTATTTTTATTCATGTTTTTCTCCTTAATGTTAATTTTAAATCCAGTCCTTATCTCTAAAATATTTTAGCATAATTCCTGTTATAATTATGGATAATACCCAAAATATTAAATAAGAATATTTCCATTGTAATTCTGGTTGATGAGCAAAATTCATGCCATAAACTCCTGTTAAAAATGTTAAAGGAACTGATATGGTGGAAAAAATAGTTAATACTTTCATCACATCATTTGTCTTGTTACCAATACTGGAAAGATATGTATCTAACATTCCAGAACAAATATCCCTATAGGTTTCAACTATATCTATCATTTGCACTATATTATCATATACATCTCTAAAATAATATAGGGTTTTCTCTCCTATATCCTCATAATCCATTCTAGATATTTTACTCATTATATTTCTCATAGGCCAGAGTATATTTCTCATATAGACTAAATCTCTCTTTAAATTATAGATCTCCTGTAATAATTCCCTTGATGCATCTGATAATAGATCATCTTCTACCAAATCTATTTTCTTACTTATTTCACCTATAGTCAAAAAATAATCATCCACCACTGAATCCAACAGACTATATAACAATATATCTGCATTGTTCTTTCTTAAACTGGAGCCCTCTTTAAGTCTTCTGGTCATAAAATCAAATACATCTGATTTATTCTCTTCAAAAGTTATAACTGTGTTGTCTCTTAGAATAAATGATATTTGTTCTGTTTCCAGTTCATCTTCATCATTAATAAATACATTTTTAGTATTTATAAATATATAATCCCCAAATTCTTCAATTTTTGGATGTTGAGACATATTTAAAGTATCCTCTATGGTAAGAGGATGTAATTTCAAATCATTCCCTATTTGAGATATAATATCAACATCATGAAGTCCTATTATCTGTAACCATTGAGTTGTGTTTTCATCACTTTCCTTTAATAGGTTCTCCAGTCTATTCACTTTTTCTTTATTAAATTCGGACTCATTAAATTCTATTCTATTTATAATTATATTCTCAACTTTTTTCTGACCTATATAAATTGGATCTGTAGGAATTGTATCTATTGTTTTTTGTAGATTCATAACATTTTTAAACATAAACTCCTCCATTATATATTTTTAATTTCCCAATCTATTGTGTCCTCTCCTATTGATTTCAAAAAATTATTTGTTTTAGAAAAAGGTTTAGAACCAAAAAATCCTCTATAGGCTGCAAATGGACTAGGATGATAGGATTTTATTATATAATGATGATCATTAGTGATTAAAGTTTCCTTTTCCATAGCATTATTTCCCCAAAGAATAAATACTATTGGTTTTTCTCTCTCATTTAGCAATTCTATTACCCTATCTGTAAATTTTTCCCAACCTTTTCCCACATGAGAATTGGGAGTGGACTCTCTCACTGTTAATATTGTATTTATAAGCAGAACACCTTCTTTTGCCCATTTAGTTAAGGATCCATGATTTGGTATATCAACACCTAAATCCTCATTTAATTCTTTATAAATATTTCTCAATGATGGTGGTATTTTTACATCTTCTTGAACAGAAAAGGCAAGTCCATATGCTTGACCTTTTCCATGATAAGGGTCTTGCCCAAATATAACTGCCTTTACCTGATTGTATGGAGTAAAATTAAAGGCATTAAATATATCCTCCCTCTCTGGATATATCTTTTCATTCTCGTATTCAGATTCTAAAAAACTCACTAATTGTTTAAAATAATCTTTTTCCATCTCCTCTGAAAGTAAGTCCTGCCAATCATTTTTCAATATATTTTTAATATCCATTATTATTCAAATCCTTAATCCATTTTATTAAGTCTTCCATCATATTAGTCGTTACAAAATGTCCCAAATCTTCATATTCAATCATATTAAGATTTTCCATCTGATCTTTCATTTCTCTATAAAATAGTCTTTGTGGCTCTATATCCACTTCTGTATCCTTCTCTCCATGAAGTATTAATATATGCCTATCCTTTATTTTATTCTTATGAAGAATTGGGTCTAATATATCCACAGTTTTTTCCTCTTCTATTTCTATATCTCTATGTCCATGAACTTCTCTCAAACTGTTATTGGATACTTTCCAGTTAAAAGATCCATTTAATGGGGCTGCTCCTCTTATTTTCTCATTATGGGTAAATACTCCTGCTGAAGTGAATCCTCCCATTGAATGCCCTGTTACAAATATATTATCCCTATCTCCATTATATTTCTCTATTATATTATCTATTAATATTTCCGATTCATCTATACTTTGTAGAATTGCCTGCCAAAAATATCTGCTCAATTGCAATGGATCCTCTGTGAATTTAGCATCTCTCTCACCATGATGTTTAGCGTCTGGTACGATTACTTGATATCCAAAAGATGACAATATATAACCTCTAATTCTTTGACTTTCCTTGTCCGAGCCTAATCCATGATAAAAAATAATTGTCTCTAATTTATCCTGTTTTATTTCTGGTATATATCTTAGACAAGGAATACCTTCTATATTTATTTTTTCTTCCTTTACTATATAATTCTCTATTAAATCACTCATATTGCTACCTCCTATTTTAACTTTATCTATTTAACTCATATAATATCACACTTTAATATTAATATTTTCTAATATTCTACTCTTCCATGGATTTATGGTATAATTATCTCTATAAATAGAATGAGGTGGATTTATGGATGACAGTATGAAAACAATTTTCAGATGGGGAGTTATTATATCCCTACTTATCATTTCTCTAGTTCCTAATGGAACTCAATTTATACCTATGTTCTTTGCACTTTTAGGAGCTATTGCAGCTTTTACAAGTGCTAAGAAAGATATTGAGAATAATGAAGATTCTGGTAAGTGGAAAATGGTAGCAGCTGGAATATTATTTTTATTATTTTTATTCTTCTCTGTTAGTAGAGTTTTAAATTGGAGAAGTATTTTTGGTTAAAAAAGTAGGCTCATATGAGCCTACTTTTTATCTTATTAGGAAAAAATCTAATATTCCTATTACTCCAATAAAAATTTGGAATAATCCGTATAATAGGGTTAATGTTTTCCATATTATATTCTCGTATTTTCTTGAAAGCCAAATGAGTAATATCCCAGATATTGTTACTAATGCCACTCCATATTGAATGTATTTCATGCCTAAGGCATTGGCCAAAAATACTAGAAATGCTGGAATAATCATATCCCATTCATCTTTTTCCTTTAATTCCTTAGATCCCTGATATAGTGGATAAAGCACTATTAATATTCCTATCATCTGTGGCCTTTTTAAATATACAGATAAATATAATTTATTGTATAAACTTTCTATAAAATTCATCTCTGCTCCTTTTCATAATGTCTAATTTATTCTGCTCCATTTTGTAGGAACAATCAATGCTATTATTGTAAATAATTCTAATCTCCCCAGCAACATCAATATGGAAAACCATATTTTTGCAATAGGGCTATAGGCTGCAAATGTACTTGCTGGACCTACTAACCCGAATCCAGGTCCTATATTCCCCAATGTGGCAGCTACTGAAGATATGGCTGTTATCATATCCACATTTTCCAAAGATATAAATATAGTGGATATGAGAAATATCATCATATACAGCACAGTAAAGGCATTTATTCCCTCTATAGCTTCTTGTGACATTATTTTACCATTTATTTTAACTGGCTTTACTGCTCTTGGATGAAACATTTGTAATATTTCTCTTTTAACCAGTTTTAAATTTACCAAAAGTCTTATTACTTTGGTTCCCCCTGCTGTTGACCCTGCACTACCACCTATTAACATAAGTACAAATAGTATGGATTTACTAAATGTGGGCCATAGATTAAAGTCTGTGGTGGAGTAACCTGTTGTGGTCATTATTGAATTTACCTGGAAAAATGAATCTTTAAAAGCATGTCCTATACTATTATAACTAGTCATTAGAAGATTTATCATAATTCCCAACACTGCAGCTCCTATTATTATTAAATATAATTTCATTTCCTCATCTTTTACAGCTTCTCGCCATTTCCCCTTAAACAGCATATAGTAAAGTGAGAAATTTATTCCTGAGAGCATCATAAAAAATCCAATTACCATTTGTATATAACTACTATTATAATGGCCTACACTAGCATTTTTAGTTGCAAATCCACCAGTTCCAACCGTACCAAAGGTGTAAACCAATGAATCATAAAAATTCATTCCCCCTATTAAGAGCAGTAGGACTTGAGTAATTGTTATTGAAATATATATTGTATAGAGTATCTTTGCTGTATCTGCTATTTTAGGTGCAATTTTCCCTGCTACTGGTCCTGGACTTTCCGCTTTAAATATTTGAAATCCTCCTATTCCCAGAGCAGGTAATATGGATATTGTAAATACTAATATTCCCATTCCACCAATCCAATGGGTAAAAGATCTCCAGAATAGTATTCCATCAGGTAAAATCTCCACATTCTCTATTATTGTGGTTCCTGTTGTTGTAAATCCAGAAACACTTTCAAAAAATGCATCTACATAACTAGATACTCCTCCTGATATCCATAGAGGTAGAGCTCCTACCAAGGACAGAACCAACCATCCTAAAGCCACTATCATAAGTCCTTCCTTAGTAGTTATGGATTTCTCTCTACTTTTAACCCTATTAAATGAAAATCCTAATATTAATGCTATTAATATGGTTATTATAAAGGCTTTAATATCATGGGTACCTCTTTGCATGGCGATAAGTAAAGAAGGTAGCATAAGTACAGATTCCAGCATTAATAATTTACCTAATATCTTTACTACTATTCCATAATCCACCGAATAGACCTCCTTTTTTCTCAGGTCTAAAAAACATTTTTAGTTCTTTTAAATTTTCTTTTAAGGAAAATACTATTATCCGATCATTTCCTTTCAATACAGTATCTCCCTTTGGAATTATAACTTTTTCCCCTCTTACCAAAGCACCTATTATGGTTCCCTTTGGTAGTTCCAACTCTTCCAATGTCTTGCCTATAATAGGCAAGTTATCTGAAAGCAAAATTTCGGTTACTTCACCATCTCCGCCAATTAGGAGTGAAATAGATTGAATTCTTCCACCCCTTATTATTTTCAATATTTTACTACTTGTAATATATATTGGATTAAGAGCTGCATCTATACCCAGTCTGTCTATTACTTTAGTGTAACTTTCCTTACTTATCTTGGATACCACTCTTCTAACTCCTTGTTGCTTGGACATTAAACCCATAAGTAGATTGGATTCATCATATCCTGTGGTTCCAATAACTGCATCCATTCCTTCTAAATTCTCTTCTTCCAATAGCAATATATCTGTTGCATCACCATGGATTATTAAAACATCATTTAATTTTTCAGAAAGAGTATTACATACATCTCTGTCCTTTTCTATTATTGTTACATTTATATTTGATTCAATCAGATTTTTAGCCAGATAAAAGGCAATATTACTTCCACCAAGTATCATAACTTTTTTTATTGGTTCATCAAATAATTTCTCATCAAACTTATCTGATAATGCCTCTATTTTATCTGTCTGTCCAATAACATGTATAAGGTCAAAATCCTCTAAAACTGTCTTTCCATCTGGAATTATTATATTTCCATCTCTGGATATGGCTGCTATTAAAATATCATCAAAGTCCTCTAACTCCATTAATTTTTTACCCACGAATTCCATCATAGTTCCAATATTAAAATCTAACATCTGAACCCTGCCACTGGCAAATCCATCAGAATAGAAACTATGACTTTTCAATAAATATTTTTCTATTGATTCTGCTGTAGCTAAATCAGGATTAATTACATGGTCTATTCCCAATTCAGATTTTATAAATTCCACCTGTTTTAAATATTCTGGACTTCTAATTCTGGCTATTGTCATTTTACAACCTAATCTTTTGGCTAATGTGCATATTAAAGTGCTTGTTTCATCATTGCTTGTACAAGCAACTAATAGGTCATACTCTTCTATTCTCAATTCCTTTAATATAGACATATCAATTCCATTTCCATGTACTGTTAAAACATCTAAATGTTCATTTATTTCATCTATTTCACTTTGTTTCTTCTCAATTACAGTTACATCTATATTTTCTCTAACCATAGTTTCTGCTAATTTACGACCTAACTTCCCTGCGCCCACCACTACAACTTTCATCTTTTCACCTCTGTATTAGTTTAAAACTGATTTTAGACTTCTTCCAACTCTTCTCCAAATATAATTCTATCTAAATCATCTTCCACTATTGTTTCTTTTTCCAATAATTCCCCTGCTATTTGATCTAATTTCCCTCTATTTTCTTCTAGTAAATTCAAAGTCTTTGAATATAGTCTCTTAGACATTTCAATGGCTTCTTCTAAATATTCCCCTTCTTTTATAGATGAGATTTTGATCATTCCATATTTTTCACTCATGCCATAATTATTGAAATATCCTTTTATAAGTTCTGTTGCTCTTTCTATATCATTGGAAGCTCCTGTTGTAATTTCGTCCCTATTGCCCTTTAAAACTTCTTCTGCTGCTCTACCTGAATAGAGTACCATTATTTCATTTTCTAAATCCTGTCTAGATAATAATGAAATTCTTCTTGGAACATTGAATGTTACTCCTCCTACACCTGATGTGGAAGGAATAATTGTCACTTTTGGAATGTCATTATCTGTAATAAGTTTTGCCATTAAAGCATGTCCACCTTCATGATAGGCAACTAATTCTGTTTCTTTTTTGGTTCTATCACTATCTTTTTTCTTATTACCTTTTATCAACATTTTAAAATGGGCTTCTTCTATATCCTCATTTTCTACAACTTTACTTCCTCTATTCACCGCATTTATTGTGGCTTCATTTATCAGTGCCTCCAAAGCTGCTCCTGAGAATCCTATTGTCATCTTGGACAGTGCATCTAGATCCACATCATCCCCCATATTTTTATTGGAAGAATGTAATTTTAATATATTTAATCTATCCCTATATTCTGGTAATTCTACAGCTATATGCCTATCAAATCTTCCTGGTCTAATTAGTGCTTTATCCAAATCTTCCATTCTGTTTGTAGCAGCCATAACTATTACTCCGTCTGTTGTATTAAATCCATCCATTTCTGCCAACAGAGCATTAATGGTTTGATCTTTTTCCGAGTGACTCTGCTCTCCCCTATTAGTTCCTAAGGCATCTATTTCATCTATAAATACTATACAGGGAGCACTTTCTTTTGCTTCTTTAAATAGTGTCCTAACTCTTTTTGCACCTAACCCTGCATACATTTCTATAAAGTCAGATCCAGAAACATTGAAGAATGGAACTCCTGCTTCTCCAGCTATGGCACGGGCAGTTAGAGTTTTTCCAGTTCCTGGTGCACCAAATAGGATTACTCCTTTTGGAAGTTTGGCTCCCATATCTATATATTTCTTTGGTTCTTTTAAAAACTTAACTAAAAACATCATATCCTGTTTTGACTCTTCATTTCCTGCAATGTCTGAAAACCTGGTGACCACATTTTCAGTTTTATGATTTAAATTTGGTGATGCTATAGATTGATTTAAAACCGATCTAAGCAGAAATACCATAACTACAACAGATATAAGAGTCATAAATAGGGACATTAACATATCCACTATTACGGATTTTTTTCCAACCTCTTCCACATCAATTTCATTATCCAATAGAAATTTCTTGAAATTGAAGCTTCTAGGATTATCCGTTTTAAATTCTTCTCCAGATGAATTTTTAAAAGTAAAAGTTGGATCATTAAAATTAATTTCCATCTCTTTAATTTCTCCACTTTCAGCCATTTTTTCAAACTCTGTATATTTTATTTCTTCTATTTCATCTGATTCTCTACTTTGTATATAGAAGAACACTGCTATTCCTATAATTAGACCTGCCATAACCATGGCCAAAATTCTTTTTTGTTTTTCTTTATCCATTTCCACACCTTCCCATATCTATCTTTCTACCTATTTGATTATAACATAGAAGATAGAAAAGTTAATCTTTATTACAATAATAAAAGACTGAGATTAATCAGTCTTTTTCTTAAATATTAAATTGGCTGCCCTATGGCTATTATAACTGGATATTA
>JARIDA010000028.1 GCA_029257065.1 Tissierellaceae bacterium
TATATAGAAGAAGCAAATGGTTATAATAATTTAATAATTGATCATGGTTTTACTCAAAAGGAAATAGCTTCTAATATAGGTAAAAGTCAATCAACTATAGCAAATAAATTGAGAATATTAAAGCTTCCCATAGATATTCAAAGAGACTTAGTAGAAAACGGTCTATCTGAAAGACATGGTAGAGCCTTATTAAAATTGCCTGATTCTGAATTAAAAGAAGAAATCCTAAAACAGGTAATAACCAATGGATTGAATGTGAGACAAACAGAAGATCTAATAGAGTCCATACTAGAAGATCTTAGAGACGAAGATGAAAATATAGTTATTGAAGAAAAATCGAAACAAAATATTAAGGGAATTATAAATACTAAGATATACTTAAATACTATAAAAAAAGCTTTTAATGCTATAAAAGATACGGGAATAAAGGCAGAATATAAAGAAGTGGATAAAGAAGATTATGTTGAAGTTGTAGTTAGAATACCAAAGAGATAGGGAAAGCTGATTAATTTAAATTAATCAGCTTTTTTATTCTATAATTATAAATGTTCCACATGGAACATTTGTAATGTGATAAAGTTAAAGTGATAACTTAAATATAGAGAAAAAATAGATTATCATATATAATATTTTAATATATAATGAGTTTATACAGGAGTGAGAAATTGGAAAGTAAGAATATGATTAGAGAATTAAAAATGGAAGAAATCCAACCAAATAAATATCAGCCAAGAGAAGATATAAAAGAAGATAATATAGAAGAATTAGCCAAATCAATAGAGGAAAATGGTATTATACAACCTATAATAGTTAGAAGATCAAAAGAGGGATATGAAATAGTTGCAGGAGAAAGGCGATTTAGAGCTGTAGAGAGATTAGGGCTAAAGAAAATCCCAGCGATAATAAGGGATATGGAAGACGACCAATCTGCTAAAATAGCCTTAATTGAGAATATTCAAAGAGAAGATTTAAATATAGTTGAAGAAGGAAGAGCTTTTAAAAAAATATTAAATGAATTTGGACTAACACAAGAAAAACTGTCCAAGGAAATTGGGAAATCTAGATCATATATTTCAAATACGGTAAGACTATTAGAACTATCTGAAGAAATACTGGATTTAATTATAAATAAGGAAATCTCTGTAGGACATGGTAAGGTTCTATTAGGTGTAAAGGATTTAGAGAAACAGAAGGAATATGCTTCTAAAATAGTTAGTGGGAATTTAACTGTAAGACAAACGGAAAACCTTTTAAAAGAACAGAATAATAGTGAAAGTGTTAATATAGTGAAAAAAGATGACCATTTAAGAAGTTTGGAAAATGATTTAATGATGTCCTTAGGTACTAGGGTTAACCTGGTACATGGAAAAGATAAGGGTGTTATTCAAATAGAATACTATGGTGAAGAAGATTTAGATAGAATTCTAGATTTAATAAAATAGAAATAATATATATTTAAGGAGAGAGATTATATGGGAATAAATGTTTTTCAAGTAGACGCATTTTCTGACAAGCCATTTGGTGGAAATCCGGCAGGTGTAATTCCAGATGCTAAGGGAATGGAAGAAGAAAAAATGCAGACTGTGGCAAGAGAAATGAATATATCAGAAACAGCTTTTATTGAGAAATTAGATGAAGACTATTTTAATGTGAGATTCTTTACTCCTAAAAAAGAAGTGGAGATGTGTGGGCACGCCACTATAGGTGCTTTTTTCATATTGGCTAAAAAAAGATATATAACACCAATAGAAAACGGAGTAAAAACTGTTCACCAATATACAAGAGTGGGAAAACTTCCAGTATATATATCCTATGTGGATGGAGAAGTTAATAAAGTGGCAATGGAACAAGCACCACCAGAGGAATTTGGGCATGTAAAAGATTTAGGAGAGTTGGCCAAGTCTCTTGGAATAGATATTGGAGATATAGGAATTGAAGGTTTAGAAGTGCTCCCTAAAATAGTCTCTACAGGTTTAAAGGACATAATACTACCTGTTAAGAGTAAGCAAGTATTGGATGGTATTAAGGTGGATAACGAACATCTGTCACGCTTATCAGTTGAAAATGATGTAATAGGTGTACATGTATTCTATATGCCTGATGTGGATGGAGATATAGTGTATACAAGAAATTTTGCTCCAAGAGTAAATATTGATGAAGAATCTGCTACAGGTACAGCTAATGGGGCTTTAATATATCTATTAAAAAATGATGGGATTTTAAAGGGAAATAGAATGTTGGCTTATCAAGGAAAATCAATGAATAGACCAAGTCAAATAGAATGTGTAATAACTGAGGACAATAAGGTTATGGTAGGTGGACAGGCAAGAATGTCTATAGATGGTATTCTTATGATATCTGAATAAAAAGGAGGATTCAAATGGAAATCAATATTTATCAAGTAGATGCATTTTCAACAGAAACATTTGGAGGAAATCCAGCAGGTGTAGTACCAGACGCCAAAGGATTAACAGAAGAAAATATGCAGTTGATTGCAAGAGAAATGAATATATCTGAAACAGCTTTTGTAGAAAAGATAGAAGAAGATTTTTATGGAGTAAGATTCTTCACCCCAACAGAAGAAGTGGATCTATGTGGACATGCAACAATAGGCACTTTTTATATATTTGCGGAGAAGGAGTTTATTAAACCTTTAGAAAATGAAACTAAAAAAATATATCAAGATACTAAGGCAGGTAAGCTTCCAGTATATATATCCTATATAAATGGCTCAGTAGATAAAGTCTCCATGGAACAAGCTAAGCCAGAAAAATATGGTGGAGTCAAAGACCTAGATGCTATTGCAAAATCCTTAGGATTAAAATCAGAAGATATAGGAATAGAAGGTGTAGAATTAGAGCCAGAAATAGTCTCTACAGGTTTAAAAGATATAATTCTTCCTGTTAAAAGCAAGGAAAAATTAGATAGTATAAAAGTTAATAATCAGCATTTATCTCAACTATCCACAGAAAATGATGTAGTAGGCGTTCACGCTTTTTATATGCCAGATATTAAGGGAGATATAGTATATACAAGAAATTTCGCTCCAAGAGTTGGAATAGATGAGGAATCTGCAACGGGAACTTCTAATGGTGCTTTAATTTACTTGTTAAAAAGTGAAGATATATTAGAAGGTAATAACTTAACTGCTTATCAAGGTGAGCTTATGGATAGACCCAGTGAAATCGAATGTGAAATAACTGATGAAAATGTAGTTTTAGTTGGAGGTCGTGCTCAAATAGTACTGGATGGTAAATTAATTATTAGAAAGTAGGAAATATATGTATATAAATAAGAGTTTAAAGGAGTATGGAGAACAAGTAGCCAGTAATAGTTCCATGCCAGGAGGGGGAAGTGTGGCTGGTCTAGTTTCTAGCTTAGGAGGAGCACTAACCCTAATGGTAATGAGCCTAACACAGGATAAAAAAGCCTTTAAAGAATTAGATAAAAGCATACAAACAGATATGTTGGAGAAATCAAAAAAAATAGAATCCCTAAGAGAAGAGTTAGATTCAATTGTAGATGAGGATACAAAAGCTTTTAATTCTGTGTTAGAATCTTTTAGATTGCCAAATAATACAGAAGAAGAAAAAGAGACAAGAAAAAATTCTATTAAAGAGGGATATAAAAAAGCCTTATCTGTTCCATTAAGATGTATGGAATTATCTTTAGAAATCCTTAGAAATCAAAAGATATTTGCGGTAAATGGAAATCCAGGATTGATTACAGATGTGGGAATAGGAAGTATACTAACTTATTCTGCAATGGAGAGTTCAAAACTAAATATCTTAATAAACTTAAGAGAGATAAGTGATGAAGAGTATAAAAGAGAAATAGAGGATAGAATATCTAATAATATGAAAATGGGCAGGGAATATAAAGATGAAATTTTAAAGATTGTATATGGATTAATAGAGTAGTTTAGTCTTTTAATATAAATGAGTTTAACAGGTCAGGATTTTGGACCTGTTAATTTTATTGAATACTTTCACATTATATATTGTGATATAATTTGAGAATAAAAGAAATTAAGGAGAATGATTTAATGAAAGAGATAATTGGTATAGTAAATAAATATAATGTTGAAATTATATTGGGATTGGTAGGATTTACATTTTTAATGTTTATATTTAATTTATCTAATAGAATAAAGATATCTAAAATCACATCAAAATACAATAAGTTAGTAAATGGTTCAGATAAAAACAATGTGGAAGATTTATTAATGGAAGTTAATTTAGGAATGGATAAATTGACAAATGAAATAAATATAACTCAAAGAGATATAAAGGATTTAGAGAATAAATCCTCATTTGCCATACAAAAATTAGAGGCGATTAGATATGATGCTTTTGATGAAATGGGAAGTGAACAGAGTTTCTCTGTGGCCATGTTAGATGATCACAATACAGGAATTATAATTACCAATATATTTGGAAGAGACTATAATTCTAGTTTTATAAAGCCTATAAAAAAGGGAATACCTGACTATAAACTATCAGTTGAGGAGACTCAGGTATTAGACAGGGCCACCAAGGATAATTAGGGGGAAAGACTATTGTGAAGGACTATTTATTTGTTGTAAATCCAATTGCTGGTGGAGGTAAGGGTGAAAACACAATAGATATAATAGACTCTATTATGTCTCAAGAGAAATATTCATATGAAATTATAAAAACAGAATATGAAAAGCAGGGAACTAAAATTGTAGAAGATAATATAGAAGATTTTAAAGTTTTTGTAGCAGTTGGTGGGGATGGAAGTATAAATGAAGTGGCTCAAGGATTAGTCAACAATAAAAAAGGGAAATTAGCTATAATACCAAATGGAACGGGAAATGATTTAGCCAAGCAATTAGAAATACCCTTGGATCCAAAGAGAAGTTTGAAAAGGATTTTAAATGGTAAAGAGAGAGAGTTAGATGTAATTAAGGCCAATGGTCATAATTTTATGAATATAGGAAGTATTGGATATGACTCTGAAGTTATCTATAATTATAATAATCTTAGAGATAAAACACCTGGAAAGCTTTCATATTTATTTTCTGTATTATATACACTAATAGGATTTAAAAGTAAAAAAATGGAAATTGAAATTGATGGGGAGAAATTTCAAGGGAATTACACCCTCTTAGCCCTGGGAAATGGTAAATATTATGGGGGAGGATTTAAAATATTACCAAAAGCTAAAGTTGATGATGAGAAAATTCATATTTGTATTGTATCTGAACTAAGTAAATTTAAAATACTGCTATTATTTCCAACAATATTATTTGGAACACATGTTAAAATAACTAAATATGTGAAGATTTATAAGGCAAATACATTGAATGTGAAGTTGAAAGATGCAATTTGGTTAAATTTGGATGGAGAATTGGTAGAAAAGACGGATTTTATACAATTTTCATTGGATAAATATAAGATTAAATTAATATCTTAAGATATTAATTTAATCTTATTAGAGAAAGAAAAAAACTATTGATTTAACTGGTTACTATGGTATAATTGTTACGGAATGGTTACGTTCGGAAAACATTTAGATTAAATATACAGAAAAGCAGATATAAAATCAAATATATTTAGATTAATTGGAGGCAATTATGGAGGATTCGAATGGTATGAAAAAATTATTTAATACTATGAGAGATAGATTTAAAAATATAGATAAAAAAGACAATAGAGTATTAAACTTTGTTGGGGATAAATTAGAAAAAATAAAAGAGAGTGAATTATTTAGAAGTATAAAATTAGATGAAGAAAAAACTATAAAAATGGGATTAACTATATCAGCAATATTTTTAATAGCTTTTGCAGTTAATCTAAAGGCAACTGCATATAATTTGAGTTTGAATGATCAAGAGATTGGGATTATAAGAAGACAGGAAGATTTAGAATTAGTATTAGAAGAATTAAAAGAAGAATTATCACATACATATAATATGGATATTGTATTAAATGATGAATTGCAAATGGATAAAATATATTCTTCAGATAAAAATCTTACTCCTATAAATGAGATAAAGATGAGTATAAAAAACAAAATGGACTTTTTAGTACAGGGTTATACTCTAGAAGTAGATGGAGAAATTGTTGGAGCATTAAAAACAAAAGATGAAATAGAAAGTGTTTTAAATAGAATAAAAGAGCCTTTTGAAAAGGCTAATAAAGAAAATGAAGAGATAGAGAAAATAGAAACTTTAGAAGATATAAAAATTAAAAAAGCAGAATTACCTTATTATCAAATAGCCTCAGAGAATAGACTTTATGAGAAATTGATGCATGGTGGAGAAGACCTCCAAATACATGAGGTTGAGGTTGGAGAAAGTCTTTGGACTATCTCAAATATCCATGGAATATCCATGGATGAGTTAATTGAAGCTAATAAGGACAAGGACCCAGATAGACTTCAAATAGGTGATGAGATAAAATTAGTTTCTTCAAAACCATTATTAACTGTTGCAACTGTTGCAAAGATAAACTATGAAGAGAGTATAGAGTTTGAATCAGAAGTAGAAACTGATAGTTCAAAATATAATACAGAAAAAGAAGTAAAAGTTCCAGGTAAAGAAGGAAAAGCTAAAATAATAGCTGAAGAGACAAGACATAATGGAATTACAATAAGTAAGAATGAAATAAAAAGAGAAGTGATAGAAGAACCTGTAAAGGAAGTTATTATACAGGGAACTAAAGAAGCTCCAAGAACTGTAGCTACAGGTAATTTCACTATGCCAACAAGGGGAAGAATTTCTTCTGGTTATGGTATGAGAAATGGTAGAATGCATAGAGGAATAGATATAGCTACTAGTACAGGGACACCTATTAATGCTGCAGATGGTGGTACTGTAGTGTTTTCTGGATATAGTGGAGCATATGGTAATTTAATAGAAATAGACCATGGTAATGGCTACAGGACAAAATATGCACATTGTAGTAAATTATTAGTAAGTAAAGGTGCTAAGGTTTATAAAGGACAACATATAGCTAATGTTGGTAATACGGGAAGATCCACAGGTCCACATTTACATTTAGAAGTAATAAAAAATGGATCAAATCAAAATCCAAGTAATTATGTAAGATAATATATAAAATATAGAAAAATAAAGGAACCCTAGGGTTCCTTTATTTTTTTATTATTATATAATAAATGAGAATGGAGATGATTATATGTTATTGAATAGAGAAGTCTATAAGGACTATAGGGAATACACACAGCGTATAATACAGTTTGGAGAGGGAAATTTCTTAAGAGCTTTTGCAGATAAATTAATAGATGATATGAATAAGAATCATAATTATGATTCCTCTATAATTGTAATACAACCTAGGGATAAAGATTTAGTATATGAGTTAAATGATCAGGATGGATTATTTACTGTAATATCAAAAGGATTAGATAAGGGTGAAGAGATAGAAGATATTAGAGTTATAAACTCCATATCTATGGGCTTGAATACATATAAGGAATATAATAAATATTTAGAAATAGCAGAAAATCCTGATTTGAAAATTATACTTTCCAATACAACAGAGGCAGGAATTGTTTATGAGGAACAAGATAAATTACAGGATAGACCAGCTGAATCTTTTCCAGGAAAATTAACAGCTTTTTTATATCATAGATATAAAACTTTTAGTGGAAGTGTGGAAAGTGGTATGTATATAATTCCCTGTGAACTAATAGAGGATAATGGAGATAGATTAAGAGAAATAATTATTAAAATAGCAAGGAACTGGGATTTAGAAAGAGAATTTATAAAATGGATAGAAGAGTTTAATTATTTTTGTAATACATTAGTGGACAGTATAGTTCCTGGAATGCCAGAAAATAAGGATGAAATAGAGAAAAAATTAGGATATGAAGATAAATTTATGGTAGAATCAGAGATTTACTATCTATGGGTTATAGAGGAAAAGGGAGAATTAGAGAAATATTTTCCTGCAAATAAATTAGGATACAATGTACTCTTTGTCCAAGACTTAGAACCCTATAGGGAGAGGAAAGTGAGTATACTAAATGGAGCCCATACAAGTATGGTTCCTGTTTCCTATTTATATGGCTTGAGAACTGTAAAAGAATCTGTGGAAGATGAAATAATAGGAAAATTTATCCATAGAGCAATATTTAAAGAGATTATTCCAACAATAGACATGGATAGAGGAGAAATTGAAGAATTTGCTAGAGATGTTATTGAAAGATTTAAAAATCCATATATAAGACATGAACTAATAGATATATCTCTTAATTCAATGTCTAAATTCAGGACTAGAGTACTTCCAAGTATATTGAAATATAAGGAGATAAATGGAGTATTACCTAAAAATCTAGTATTCTCCTTTGCCTCACTAATGGCTTTTTATAGAGGTGAATTTGGAGAAGAGGAGATACAAATATCAGATGATAAATATATCTTAGACATATATAGTCAATTATGGAGAGGATATTATGAAGAGAGTTTAACTCTTCTTGATTTAGTCCATGAAATATTAGGGTTGGAAAAGTTATGGGAGAAGGATTTAAACCAAGTGGAAGGACTAGGAAATCAGATAGTAGAATATTTGGAAAAAATTATTAAAAATGGAATGGAAAAAACAATAGAAGAAATTCTCGAATAGAGGTGATGGATAATTGGAAAATCTAATTAAGATTCACGAAAAGGATAATATAGTAATAGGAATTAAAGATTTGGAGATAGGTTTTGAAATCTTTCCAGGGGTTAAACTGAAAGAAAACATTGAAAAAGGCCATAAAATAGCTATTGAAAATATAAAAAAAGGTGAAAATATAATAAAATATGGATATCCAATAGGACATGCTACAGAGAATATCCAAATGGGAGAATTTGTACATTCCCATAATTTAAAGACTAATTTGGCAGGTGTAGAGGAATATGTATTTGATCAAAGTTTAAATCCGTTGAATATGGAAGATAAAAATCTCTCCTTCAAAGGATATAAGAGGAAAAACGGAGATGTGGGTATAAGAAATGAACTGTGGATAGTGCCAACAGTTGGATGTGCAAATGGAATAGGAGAACAGATAATACAAGAATTTAAGAAAAAAGTTGATACTTCTAAAATAGATGGAATTCATATATTTAAGCATGATTATGGTTGTTCTCAACTAGGTGAAGATCACAAAAACACAAGAACAATTCTAGCTAATATGACCAAACATGCAAATGCAGGTGGAGTATTAATATTAGGATTAGGTTGTGAGAATAATAATATAGAAGAATTCAAGAAAAATCTAAATCAATATGACTCAGATAGAGTAAAATTTTTAGTTAGCCAAGATGTAAGAGATGAAGTTCAAGCTGGTGTGGAAATATTAAAAGAGTTATATGACAATATGCTGGAAGACAAGAGAGAAGCAGCTTCCATTTCTAAGCTTAAAATAGGACTGAAATGTGGAGGGTCTGATGGATTTTCTGGTATTACTGCAAATCCATTATTAGGAGAACTATCTGACTTTATAGTGTCACAAGGTGGATCAAGTATATTAACAGAAGTCCCCGAAATGTTTGGTGCAGAAACTCAATTAATGAGTAGAGCTAAAGATGAAGATGTATTTAGAGATATTGTTCATTTGATAAATAATTTTAAAGAATATTTTATTCAACACGATCAACCAATATATGAAAATCCATCTCCAGGAAATAAGGCAGGAGGTATAACAACTCTAGAAGAAAAATCATTGGGATGCACAGAAAAAGGTGGAATGGCAACTATAGTAGATGTTTTAGACTATGGAGAGATTATATCTAAGAAAGGTCTTAATCTCTTAAACTCCCCAGGTAATGATCTAGTCTCTTCAACTGCCTTAGGGGCCTCAGGTTGTCAAATGGTTCTATTTACAACTGGAAGAGGTACACCCTTTTCTACATTTGTACCAACTGTAAAGATCTCAACTAATAGTGACTTATATAATAATAAACCTCATTGGATAGATTTTAATGCAGGCAAGTTATTAGAGGGATATAGTATGGAAGAAGTTTTAGAAGATTTAACTCAATATATATTGGAAGTAGCTAGTGGAGAAAGGGTAAATTCTGAGATAGGGAATTTTAAAGAAATAGCAATTTTTAAAACAGGAGTTACTCTATAATGCAAAAGAGACTTGTCAGAAGACAAGTCTCTTTTCTATATTGTATTTTAATTATATTATCTTTGTACTCTACCAGATGCGTCTCCGCCAACTAAAGCTTCAACTTCTTCAACTGTAACCATATTAAAGTCACCGTGAATCGTGTGTTTAAGTGCTGATGCTGCTACACCAAACTCTAAAGCATCTTTGAAGTCTTTGTCTTCAAGTAATCCGTAGATTACACCTGAAGCAAAAGAGTCTCCCCCTCCAACTCTGTCAACAATTCTTACATCATACTCAGTAGTGTGATAGAATTCTTTTCCATCATATCCACAAGCAGACCAACCATTGTCAGAAGCTGAATAAGATTCTCTTAAAGAACTTATTACATAGTCAAAATCAAATTTATCGATCATTTCTTTGAAAATACGTTTGTATCCATCAAGTTCTAATTCTCCAGAAGTTACATCTGTATCACCAGGTTTAAATCCAAGTGTTAAATGTGCATCTTCTTCGTTTCCTATACAAACATCAACATATTGCATTAAATGAGTCATTGTTTCTTGCGCCTCTTCAGGAGTCCATAGATTATGTCTATAGTTTAAGTCTACTGAAACTTTAACTCCGTGTTTCTTAGCAGCTATTAAAGCAGCTTCAGTTAATTTTGTAGCTTTTTCTCCTAGTGCTGGTGTAATTCCTGAGAAATGGAACCAACTAGCACCTTCAAATATTTCGTCAAAATCAAAATCTTCGATTTCAGCTTCAGAAATTGATGAATTAGCTCTATCATAAATAACTTTTGATGGTCTCATAGAAGCTCCAGTTTCTAAATAATAGATACCTACTCTATCTCCACCTCTAGCGATATAATCAGTGTCTACTCCAAATCTTCTTAAGTGATTTATAGCAGATTGTCCTATTTCATTTTCAGGTAATTTTGTTACAAAGTGTGCATCATATCCATAATTAGAAAGTGAAACAGCCACATTAGCCTCTCCACCACCATAAATTACATCAAAAGATTCAGCTTGCACAAATCTTTGGAAATTAGGAGTTGTAAGCCTTAACATTATTTCTCCCATAGTTACTACTTTTTTCATAAATTATCCCTCCACAAATTATAAGTTATTTTCTAGCTTCTTTTATTTTATCAATGAATTCTTTAGCTGTTGAAGTAATATCTTCACTACTTCCTTTAGTAAGTCCGCCACCAACGCCTACCGCAACACAACCATTTTTAATCCATTGGTCAACATTATCAATATTAACTCCTCCAGTTGGCATTATATTAGCTTGAGGAATTGGTCCCTTAATTGCCTTAACTATATCTGGTCCAAAAGCACTACCAGGGAATAGTTTAACAATGTCAGCTCCTGCTTCCATGGCTTCGATTATCTCAGAAATCGTCATGCAGCCAGGCATATAAGGGACTTGGTATCTATTACATAACTTCGCAGTATCCAAATCAAAAGCTGGACTAACTATATATTCAGCACCAGCAAGTAAAGCAATTCTAGCTGTCTCACTATCTAGTACCGTTCCAGCACCTACAATTAAATCATCTCCAAACTCTTTAACTAAATCTTCTATAACCTTATCTGCACCAGGTACAGTAAATGTTATTTCTATAGCATTTACTCCACCTTCCATGCATGCTAGTGTAACTTTCTTAGCTTCTTCACTATCATTTGCTCTTACAACAGCAACAATTCCAGTTTCTTGAATTCTATTAATTATATTAATTTTCTTCATAACTATTGACCTCCTAAATTATTATATGTATAATTGGTTCCATAAGATGAAACAATATATCTCATAGTAAAACCTTCTAGTATCATTATAATAAATAGTTCTGACAATATCAAGTATAAAATTAAATATTTTGAAAATTAGAAAATATGTTATAATGGAATATAGTTTTATAATATGAAATGGAGTGTTAAAATGACAATAGTTAATTCAGTGGATAGAGCTCTTTCAATAGTAGAGTTAATATCTAACCATAGTGATGGTTTAGGAATAACAGAAATTGGAGAGAAATTAGATTTACACAAAAGTACTGTTCATAGATTACTACAAACTTTAATATACAAAGGTTTTGTTGTTCAAGATAATAATAGTAGGAATTATATGATCTCTTTTAAATTGTTTGAGATAGGACAGAGAAAAGTAGAAGGATTAGATATATTGGAAATATCAAAAAAACATATTAAAAGACTGGTAAAACAGGTTAATGAAACAGTGCATCTAGTTGTAAGAGATAAAAATGAAGTTGCTTATATAGATAAAATGGAAGCTGATAATACTATAAGCATGAGTTCTAAAATAGGAAGAAGATCACCAATGTACTCAACTTCAGTGGGAAAAGCTATATTGGCCTATTCGGAAAAATTGGATATTGAAAAAATATGGAAATCCAGCGAAATAATTAAATTTACAGAAAATACAATAACAGATTATGAAAAGTTTATTGAAGAATTGGATAAAATTAAACAACAAGGATATGCTATAGACAATGAAGAGCATGAATTAGGGGTAAGATGTATAGGAGTTCCAGTATTTAATAGATTTGGAGAAGTTGAAGCTGCAATAAGTGTTTCTGGACCGGCTATGAGAATGGATAAGGAAAAAATAGACAGAATTAAAAAAGATGTAATGGAATCCGCTAGAGAAATAGGAAGAGAATTAGGATATTAATAAAAGAGGGTGAAAATATGTTAAAGAAAATATCTATGAGTAATTATGTATATGAAAAAATTAAAGATCAAATAATTAAATTCGATTTAAAACCAGGCGAGAAAATAAGTGAAAATGAAATATCAAATGTATTGGGAGTTAGTAGAACACCTGTTAGAGAGGCTTTTATAAGATTAAAAAAGGATATGTTATTAAATATAATTCCACAAAAAGGAACATATGTATCCCATATTGATTTGGATTTAGTAGAAGAAGCTAGATTTATAAGAGAAAGCTTGGAATTAGCAGTATTTCAACTTGCTGCAGAGGATTTCCCAGAGGAATATATAGTAAAATTAAAAGAAAATATATATTTGCAAGAATTTAAAATAAAAGAAGATCTGTTTATGGACTTTCTTCAGCTAGATGAGAAATTTCATTCTTTAATATTTGAAGGCTGTAATAAAAGTCTAAGTTGGGATATGATAGAACAACTTAATAGTCAATACAAGAGAATAAGGATGTTAACATTTATAGAAGATATGAACTGGGATAAAACTATATCTCAACACAAAGCTTTAGTAGAATATATTGAGTCAGGAGATGCAGATAAAGGTAAAGAAATTCTAAGAGATCATATTGGAAAACTCAAAGAAGAACAAATAATATTGAAGGAGAAGTATAAGGATTACTTCACAGAATAGTTTGACAATACAAGTTGAGAATGTTACTATATAATTAATTGTATTAGTCTTATTTGTTAGTAAAAATAAAGTAATCACTTTATTTTGTAAGTTCCCTTGTATGGTAGTAAACTAGTATATTATAAGGGGATATACTTAAAAGATAATAAGCATTATTACTTCTATTAAAATTAATAGTACTCAGGAGGTTTCAAAATGAACAAGTTTATGAAAGAGGATTTTCTATTAGAGACAAAAGAAGCAGAGATTTTATATGACAATTATGCTAAGGATATGCCAATAATTGATTTTCATTGCCATCTATCTCCAAAGGAGATTGCGGAAGACAAAAAGTATAAAAATATAACAGAAATATGGTTGGATGGAGATCACTACAAATGGAGGGCAATGAGAGCAAATGGTATAGAGGAAAAATACATAACAGGTGACGCTTCAGACTATGAAAAATTCATGGCTTGGGCAAAAACTATGCCATATTGCTTAGGGAACCCACTATATCATTGGTCCCATCTAGAACTTAAAAGATATTTTGGTATAGATGAATTACTAAATGAATCAACAGCAGATGATATATGGAATAGGACAAAAGAACTATTAGAAAAAGATGATTTTTCAGCTAGAAGATTATTAGAAAGACAAAAAGTAGAAGTTGTATGTACAACAGATGATCCAATAGATAGTTTAAATTACCATAGGGATATAAGAGAAGATAAGGATTTTAATATTAAAGTATTGCCTACTTTAAGACCAGATAAGGGAATTAAAATAGAGAATGATGAATTCCTAGACTGGATGGATAAATTGGCTAAAGTATCAGATATAGAGATAAAAAATTATGAAGATTTCTTAAAAGCACTGGAAAACAGAGTGGATTTTTTCCATGAAAATGGGGCTAGAGTATCAGATCACGGACTGGATACATTATTATATATGGATGCAAGTCTAGAAGAGGTTATAGAGATATTTAATAAGAAATTAAATGGAGAAGTTCTTACAAATGATGATATAGCTAAATATCAAGGATACACAATTATCCAATTAGCTAAGATGTATAATGAGAGAAATTGGGTTATGCAATTACATTTAGGAGCAATAAGAAATAATAATAAGAGAATGTTTGGTAAATTAGGTCCAGATACAGGTTTTGACTCCATAGGAGACCAATTAATTGCAAGACCATTATCAGATTTAATGAACAGAATTGAAGATAATAGTGGACTACCAAAGACAATATTATATACTTTGAATTCCGGATATAATGAAATAATAGCAACTATGATTGGAAATTTCCAAGATGGGAAAACACCAGGGAAAATACAATTCGGTTCAGGTTGGTGGTTCCATGATCAAAAAGATGGAATGGAAAAACAATTAACCGCATTGGCAAATTTTGGAATGCTTAGAAGATTTGTAGGAATGTTAACAGATTCGAGAAGTTTCCTTTCATATACAAGACATGAGTACTTTAGAAGAGTATTGTGTAATCTAGTAGGAAATTGGATGAATAATGGTGAAGTTCCTTATGACTACAATTTAATAGGAAGTATGATAGAAGAAATCTGCTACTATAATTCAATAGATTATTTTGAATTGGATTAATATAGACCTAAAGAGGTGTTAGACTTGGAAACGAATAAAAATAATAGAATTATATATAGTTGTTACTATGCGTTTTTTATAAATGGTGTTATTGCTCTAATATTTGGAGCAATAATGCCCTATATATTATCGGATTTTAATATAGGATACGATAAAGGTGGATTACTACTTTCAATGCAATCAGCAGGGAATTTAGTTGCCAGTACCTTAGCTGGAATGGTAGTAATTTACTTTGGTTTGAAAAGAGCAGCTGTAACATTATCAGCAATGACAGTTATAGGATTTGTAAGTATGTTATTTACTAAAAATCCAGCATTTCTATTGATTCCTTTTTTCTTAACAGGATTGGGAAGGGGAAGTATTAGTAATATATCTAACACAATTGTCAATGATGTAAGTGGTGGAGATGCAGGTAAGTTGAATGTACTACATACATTTTTTGCAGTGGGAGCATTTATGGCACCTTTCTTTGCATCATGGGCATTTAGTAGAGGATATGCTTGGCAATATATTATTGGTGTAATATCAATATTAGCAGCCCTTGTAGTTTTAAATTTCATGTCTTTAAAAATTGAAGATGGAAAAGAAGAGATAAAAGAAGATGAACAGAGTAAATCATCAGATTTAAGTTTTTTGAAAAATATAGATTTTTATGTATCAAGTGGAATATTATTCTTCTATGTAGGAGTAGAATATGCAGTGAATGGTTGGATAGTAACATATCTAAAGGATACTGGATTAATGACTACTACTATGGCACAGACAATATTATCCTTATTATGGATAGTAATTATATTTGGAAGATTATTTACAGCTAGAATATCAAAAAGAGTGGACAATACAAGTATATTGTTGGCAAGTGCTACAGGAACAATAGTGTTTTTTGGAATATTTTTAATGCTATCAAATATATGGGGAATAATTTTTTGTATATTAGGATTAGGATTTTGTTTGTCTGCAATATATCCAACTACAATATCCAATGTAGGTTCAGTGCTTCAGGGCTCAAGCTTAGCTATGGGAGGTTTATTAGGAGCAGCAGGTTTAGGTGGAATACTAATGCCTTATATTACTGGATTAGTAGCTGAGATGAAGGGGATAGCCGGAGGTATGATGGTTATATCTGTAGCTGTAATTTGTATGTTCCTATGTACATTGGTTAATAAGATTAGAAGACAAAGAAGAGTTATTTAAAGGAGGAAATGATTTGAAATTATCGTTTAGATGGTATGGTTTAGATGACCCAGTAACTTTGCAAAATATAAGGCAAATACCAACTATGGAAAGCATTGTAACAGCTATATACGATGTTCCAGTAGGTGAAGTTTGGGAAATGGAAAAGATAAATGATTTAAAGCAAGTGGTTGAAGATTCAGGATTAAAATTTGATGTTATTGAAAGTGTTCCGGTTCATGAAGATATAAAATTGGGAATTGGAAAAAGAGATGAATATATTGAGAATTATAAAACAAATATTAGAAATTTAGGAAAAGCAGGAATAGAAGTTATCTGTTATAACTTTATGCCTGTGTTTGATTGGACTAGATCAGAATTAAATAAGGAATTAGAGGATGGTTCCACAGCATTAGTTTATTATCAAGATGAAGTAGATAAAATGGATCCATTAAAGGGAGAATTATCCTTACCAGGATGGGATTCTAGCTATACAAAAGAGGATTTAGAAGAATTATTTGCAGAATATAAAAAAGTGGATAAAGAAAAGCTATGGGAAAATCTAGAATATTTCTTAAAGGAAATCATACCAGTAGCAGAAGAGAGTGGAGTTAAAATGGCAATACACCCAGATGATCCACCATGGTCAATCTTTGGGTTACCAAGAATAATCACTACTGAGGAAAATATAGATAGATTCTTAAAAATCGTAGATAGTGAGTACAATGGTCTAACTTTATGTACAGGTTCATTGGGAAGTGGATCATTTAATGATATACCAGCTATGGTAGACAAATATGCTGCAATGAATAGAATACATTTTATGCATATCAGAAATATAAAGTTAACTGGAGAGAGAAGTTTTGAAGAAACAGCTCATCCTTCATCCTATGGATCACTGGATATAGTTAAAATAATGGAAGCACTATATAAAAATGATTTTGATGGATATATAAGACCAGATCATGGAAGAATGATTTGGGATGAAACAGGGCGTCCAGGATATGGATTATATGATAGAGCATTAGGTTCAACATATATAGCAGGTATATGGGAAACATTAGAAAAAACATATAACAAGGAGTGATTATATGAAATTACCTTTCAAGGTGGATTTAAAAGACAAAGTAGCGGTTGTAACAGGTGGAACAGGGGTATTAGGTAGTGTATGGGTTGATGCTCTTGCACAGTGTGGAGCGAAAGTAGCAGTATTAAGTAGAAGCCAAGAGAGTCTAGATAAAAAGGTAGAAGAAGTTGAAGCTTTAGGTGGAACAGCTATAGGAATTCCTACAGATGTTTTAGATAAAGACAGTATTGCAAATGCTAGAAAGATTGTTAATGAAGAATTTGGACCATGTGATATATTGATTAATGGTGCAGGAGGAAATCATCCAAAGGGAACAACAACCAAGGAATATATGTATGAGGAAGATTTAAACTCAGATAGTGATGACATAACATTATTCGACCTGACTGAAGAGGGTATAGGATTTGTACTTGATTTAAACTTTTTAGGAACATTTTTGCCAACTCAAGAATTTGTAAAGGATATGGTTGGTAGAGAAGGTTGTAATATAATAAATGTATCATCTATGAATGCATATACACCTTTAACAAAAATTCCAGCTTATTCAGGAGCAAAAGCTGCAGTATCAAATTTAACAGAATGGTTAGCAGTTCATTTATCAAAAGTTGGAATAAGAGTTAACGGAATAGCACCAGGTTTCTTCTTAACCAGCCAAAATGAAGAACTACTGTTAAATAAAGATGGTAGCTTAACAGAGAGATCAGATAAGATAATAGGAAGCACTCCTATGGAAAGATTTGGAAAACCAGAGGAACTGGTAGGTGGACTATTATTCTTAGTTGATGAAAATGCTTCAAGTTTTGTAAATGGAGTAGTAATTCCAATAGATGGAGGATTTGCTGCATATTCAGGAGTATAATAAAATATAAAAAAATCCAAAAAAGATTCTACAATTTAAAATTGTAGAATCTTTTTTATGTGTATAGAATCATATCTAGAAAACTATCAGCTTTAAGATCATAAGCTTCTTTAGCTTTTATCATATTACTATCTCCATGGATTGTATGCTTTAATATAGAAGTATATAGTCCGAAATCCAGTGCTTTTTCTAAATTATCTCCTTCTATTAAACTATGTATTAATCCAGCAGAAAAAGAGTCCCCTCCCCCAATTCTATCTACTATTCTGATTCTCTTTTCATCTGTGTAGAAAAAATTACTTCCATCATGTCCACAAGCGGATAGTGTATTATCTGATGCAGAATGAGATTCTCTAATAGTGGAAACTATATATTTAAAGTTATATTTATCTATAAGTTGTTTAAAAAGTTTTTCATATAGATGAAGTTCATATTCTTTTTCATTCATATCCGTGTTTATGTAATTGTGTTTATTATAAAAAGGCATATCCTCATCATTTCCCAAATAGGCATCTATACATATATCCACATAGGGAAACATTCGTATCATATGTTTTTGAGCCTCTTCTGGACTCCATAAGTTTTTTCTAAAATTCAAATCACAGGAAACTAAAATATTATATTTTTTAGTATATTTTAATATTTTCAATAATAATCTCCTAGGCTTTTCCCCTAGTGCAGGTGAAATACCTGAGAAGTGAAACCAATTAGCATCTTTAAAAATAGAATCTAAATCAAAGTCTGATAGATCAATATTTGAAAAAGAAGTATCTTTTCTATCATATATTATTTTAGATGGTCTTAAACTAAAGCCCTTTTCATGATAATAGACACCTATACGCTTTTTATCTCTAGATATATTGTCAATATTAACTCCCGACTTTTTTATAGACTCAAGAGCAGACTCTCCTATAGGATTATCTGGTAAGCTACTAATGTGATGGGTGTCGTGTCCAAATCTGGATAAAGAAATGGCAACATTAGCCTCAGCTCCTCCATAATCTGCTTCAAAAGAATTGGCCTGTATAAATCTTTTATAATTAGGTGGAGTAAGTCTTAATAGAACTTCTCCAAAGGTAACTATTTTTTTCATAAATCTCCCTCCATTTAACAATAAGGTTTACCACTATGCGAAACCGAATCTCATAATATGGAACCTTAGATATATTATATAAAGAAAAAGTTATAAATTCAAGTGAAAATAAAATCTATTTAGAATTATCTGAATATAGCCTAAAATAAAGAGGAAATGCTGAGCATTTCCTCTTTGATTTAATTAGTTTTTTTAAATAGTTTAAATAATTCTCCTATAATAAGTGGAATAAATCCTAATGGTAATATGATTTTCCAATCATCTAAGCCAAGTGGGAATGTGTCAAATAGTGGTTGTAATAATGGAATATATATAACTGCTAGTAATAAGGCAAAGGAAAATGAGGTTGCCAATACTAGTTGTGGATTTGAAAATATTCCAATTTCAAATATACTATAATTTTCTGATCTACTTGAGTATGCTCTTAACAATTCTGCAACTATTAGGGTTGCAAAAACTAATGTTCTAGCATTACTCAAATTGTCAGGATAGTATTGAAGTCCAAAATAAAATGCTGCTAGTGAAGTACCACCAATAGCCAATCCTTGAATTAAAATTCTAAATATCATGCCTCCACTTAAAATGGAACTTTTTGGATCTCTAGGTTTTTGATCCATTATATCTGGATCTCCTTTTTCAACTCCAAGAGCTAAGGCTGGAAAACTATCTGTAACTAAATTAAGCCATAATAACTGTATGGGTATTAATGGAATAGGTAGTCCTAATAATATACTTCCTAAAACTAAAAACACTTCACCTATATTACAAGATAGGAGAAAGAAAACGAATTTTTTAATATTGCTATAGATTATCCGACCTTCTTCAACAGCATCTACTATAGAGACAAAATTATCATCTGTAAGAATCATTTCCGCAGTGTTCTTAGCAACATCAGTACCTGTTATACCCATTGCTACTCCAATATCAGCTCTTTTCAATGCTAGAGCATCATTAACACCATCGCCAGTCATGGAAGTAACTTCTCCATTGGCTTTTAGAGCTTCTATTATTTTAACCTTGTGTTGAGGAGATACTCTGGCATAAACTCTAATATGACCAACTAAATCTTGTAGTTCTTCTGGTGTATAATTATCCAACTCTTCCCCAATCATGGTTTGGTCAATATTATCTGCAATACCTAAATCCTTTGCTATTGCAAAAGCAGTTTCTTTATAGTCACCTGTTATCATAACTGTTTTTATACCTGCATTAGTACATCTAGAAATAGCATCTCTAGCTTCTGGTCTAGCAGGATCAATTAAACCCACAAGGCCTATAAATACCATGTCAGTTTCATCTGTTTCACTATCTATATTTTCAGGGAGTGAATCATAATCCCTATATGCAAAGGCCAAAACTCTAAGGGCTGAGGAAGAAAATTCCCTATTTGCCTTTAAAACCTCTGCTTTCAATTCATCTGAAAACTCTCTAACAGCTCCACCTGTACTAATTTTAGTACATCTATCAATTATTATGTCAGGAGCCCCTTTGGTAAAAGAGATAATTCCTCCAGGAATATAGTCCTGATGAAAAGTAGTCATCATTTTTCTAGTAGAATCAAAGGGAATTTCCCCAACTCTTTTATATTTATCATTAAATTCTTTTTTATTAAATTTAGCTTTTTCACCAAGGGTGACAAGTGAACCCTCTGTAGGATCGCCTATTATATTAAAGCCATCAGGGCCACTTTCTAAAACTGCATCATTGGAAAGTGTTGCAGCAGCTAATAAAGTTTCTAAATCTCCTATTAAATGAGGGTCTATTTCCTCATCTTCAATGGAGAACCTACCTATAGGTTCGTAACCAGAGCCTGAAACTTCTACTATTTTACCATCTACATATAATTTTGTAGCTGTCATTTCATTTTGTGTAAGTGTACCAGTTTTGTCTGAACATATTACAGTTGTAGCTCCTAGAGTTTCAACTGCTAATAGTTTTTTAACAATAGCATTTTTTTCAACCATTCTATTCATACCTATTGCAAGTACAATTGTAACTATTGCAGGAAGTCCTTCTGGAATAGCTGCTACAGCCAAACTTATAGCAATCATAAACATATCCATAGGATTTCTGCCCTGTAATTTATATCCAATAAAAAAGACAGCAATACATATTAAGATTGTTATTATTCCTAAGCTTTTCCCCAGATTATTAAGTTGTTTTTGAAGAGGTGTTGCTTCATCCTCATAGGATTGAATCATAGTGGCTATTTCTCCTATTTCAGTGTTATGACCTGTTCCAACTACAACTCCTGTCCCTCTACCATATGTAACTATTGTGCTCATATAGGCCATATTAATCCTGTCTCCTAAAGGTTTATCCTCATCAAAGACAATACTAGCATCTTTCTCCACTGGGACAGATTCTCCGGTTAGAGAGGACTCTTCAACTTTTAAATTTGAAGACTGGACAAGTCTTAAGTCTGCAGGAATAATATCTCCAGTTTCTAAAGATACTATATCTCCTGGAACAATTTCACTGGCAGGAATAATCTTTACCCTTCCCTCTCTTATTACTTTAGAGTTGGCGGAAGTCATTTTCTGCAGTGACTCCAAGGATTTCTCTGCTTTTCCCTCTTGATAAATTCCTAAGGCAGCATTTATTATAACGATAGATATTATTACAATAGCGTCTTTTTGTTCACCAAGAAGAAAAGAAATTACAGCGGCAGCAATCAAAATAATTACTAAGAAATCTGCAAACTGACCTATTAATTTAGATAATAAACCAGGTTTTTTCTTCTCCTCTAATTCATTTCGCCCATATTGTACAAGTCTTGCACTAGCTTCATACTCATCAAGACCCATCTCATCATGGGTATTAAAGTTTTTAATTGTATCTTGAGATGTTTTTATATAAAAATTATCTCTACTATTATTTTCCATAAAATTCTCCTTTCTATATAGGATTCTTATGATAAGTATACCTTAAATAGTAAACTATATTCAATATAAATATTAAGATTTGACAAGCAATATGGTTTGATAGATAATTTAGTAAGATACTAGTTTACACTAAGATTGGAGTGAGTCAAAATGAAAGACAAAATATTAGTAGTAGATGATGAAAAAGCAATAGCTGATATTATAAAATTCAACTTGGAAAAAGAGGAATATACTGTTGAAGTGGCTTATGATGGTGAAGAAGGAATGGAAAAAGTTCATAATAGTGAATTTAATCTTATAATACTAGATGTTATGATGCCTAAAAAAGATGGTTTTCAGGTTTTGAAAGAGATAAGAGCAGAATACAATATACCGGTTTTAATGTTGACTGCAAAGGAAGAAGAAGTGGATAAGGTATTAGGACTGGAACTAGGTGCAGATGATTATATAACGAAACCCTTTAGTATGAGAGAATTAGTAGCTAGGGTTAAGTCTAATTTGAGACGTGTTGATTTTGGAAATCATCAAGAGATTCCTAAAATTATTGAATCAGATGAGATAAAAATAGATTTAGATAAATATGAAGTTATGAAAAATGAAGAAATATTAGATCTGACCCTTAGAGAGTATGAGTTGTTAAAATTCTTAGCTAAAAGTCCAGGTCAAGTGTTCACAAGAGAGCAACTTCTAGAAGAAGTTTGGGGATATGAATACTATGGAGATATTAGAACTGTAGATGTTACAGTGAGAAGGCTTAGAGAAAAAATTGAAGATGATGATGGAGAATTTATATATATATTAACAAAAAGAGGAGTAGGTTACTACTTTAGGAGATGATGAATATATTTTCTGATATGTTTTCTAGTATAAAATGGAAGTTTATGGTAGTGTATTTTTTATTAGTATTTATGGCCATGGTAATAGTTGGAATATTTATAGTTGGAAAATTAGAAACACAGCAAATAGATAATGTTACAAATAATATGGAACAACATATAAAAAATATCATAAATACCTCCTCCTATTTACAGGAGGATGATTGGAAATCAGTTCAAGAGGAAATTCAAGAAACACTAAATGAATGGAGAATTGACAGTAAAGAAAATATTTATGTTATTTATAATGAGGAAATTCCTAAAATACTTGCATCATCTTTAAAAGATACAGAAAAAGCCAACAATCAAAATGCCCTATCCTATAAGGATATAGATCCTACTCTTATAATAGAAGCAAATAAGGGAATAAAAGCCACGGGAAGAGTAGAGCAGATAAATGAGGAAAGATTGACAAGTCATATAGCATATCCTGTTTTAACTGAGTATGGTGAGGTAAAAGGAATCATCTATATGATTTCAGATTTAAAGGATGCTATGGAAACAGTGGAAAGATCCAAAATAATTCTGACCAATGCAACTCTAATAGCTCTATTGATAACCATAAGTTTAGGTTATTTAATTGCCAATAGTATAACTGAACCGATAAGAGATGTTACTAGAAAGGTAGAAGAGATGGCTGAAGGAGACTTTGATCAGAAGGTTGAGGTTAGGTCCAATGATGAGGTAGGGCAGTTGGCAAGTATGTTTAATTATCTTACATCAGAACTGAAAGCTACAATAAATGAAATGGAAGTTGAAAAATCAAAATTGGATACCATATTTAACTATATGACTGAAGGGGTTGTGGCCATAGATCAAGAGGGATATATTATTCATGCCAATCCAATAGGTTTAGATATACTTAATATGGAGAAGGAAAAATCCTTTTTAGATAAAAAAGAATTAGTCCAATTTCCCTATGAAAAAGTTAACTTTAATAGAATTGACTATTCGGAAATTGATAGACTTCAAGGAGATACAATCTCAGAAATAGATGGGGAGATTTATAAGATAAAATATGCTCCTTATAAAACAGATACGAATCATATAGATGGACTTATTTTAGTATTTCAAAATATGACCAATGAATATAAATTGGATAATTTGAGAAAAGAATTTGTAGCCAATGTGTCTCACGAGTTAAAAACTCCAATTACCACAATAAAAAGCTATACGGAAACACTTATGGATGGTGGAATGGATGAATCAGTACAATTGAGCTTTCTGCATGTTATAGATGACGAATGTAATAGAATGGGAAGACTTGTCAGTGATCTTTTACAATTATCAAATATGGATTTCAAGAAAACCGTATGGAAAAAAGAAAAATTGAATATTAATAGACTTATAAGGGATATAGTTCAAAAACTGGAATTGAGTTTTGAGACGAAAAATCAAAAATATGAATTGGATTTGGATGAAGAAAACCCAAGTCTTAAAGTGGATAGAGATGCTATAGAACAAGTATTGTTAAATATAATTTCAAATGCAGTTAAATATACAAATGAAAATGGTTTAGTGGTTATTAAAACTAAATGTACAGATAATTTTATAAATATTTCAATAAGGGATAATGGAATAGGAATACCTGAAGAGGATTTAGAGAGGATATTCGAACGGTTTTATAGAGTAGAGAAGGGCCGTAGTAGAGATTTAGGTGGAACTGGCCTTGGACTGGCAATAGCAAAAGAGATAATTCAAGGACATAATGGATATATAGACATATATAGTGAATATGAAAATGGAACAACAGTAGAGATAAAATTGCCTAAGATGGTATTGTAATATAGAAGTAATTTGCCTGTAATAAGACTGTAATATATATAATGTATAATTGTAATGTGTAAGAATAAAATTAAAGAGAATGTGAGGTGGAGTGAAATGTGGAAAAAAGCTTTATTTAGCTTTTTTATAGGAGCAACTTTGTTTACATTAAATCCAATAGTAGAGGCAGCAGAACTTGATAGAGTTACTATAGGCCAAAATGTACTTATTGAAGATTTTAATCAGGATTCATTTGTTGTGCGTAGAAATGGAGTTAAAAGAACACTTACTACTAATAAGCCTGGATATGAAGTTATAAATCCAGACAGGGATTCTTTTTCAACAGAGACAAAGGTTGCATTAATAAATGGGAAAGCTCCTGCAAAAACTCCTATTACTATAAAATTATATGGAACAACAGGTGGAAATAGAAATAATACTTTTAATTTAAATAAATTGCCATCATCTAAAGATTATATTGAAGTATCCAGTGATACAATATATTCAGGAAATCTAGGGTTTTTCCAGAAACAACAGGACTTAGTAATGGGAATAAATAAAATTGTAATAGATTTTGGAGCAAAAGATGTTAAACCAATTGAAATAATTGTATATGTTTATGAAAAAGCACCATCATTAATAGAGATAATGAATAGAAATTAATGTCCAATTGAATATTGGAGTTGATAAGTATGAAGGAAAAGTTTAAAACAGTTTTATTAATATTACTGTTTGCTTTGAGTATTGTATTGACCAAACAATTATGGATAGAAGTTCCCACTAAAGTTTTCAGTTGGTTAAATAAACCGGCAGAAAGCTTTAGTTCTTCATATCTATTAATAGATATGATTGCGCCAAATAAATATTTACTGAATTTTGATTCAGAAAAACATATGCTTTTTTATGATGAATCAATATATGAATTATGGACAGATGCAAGAGGCAGTTTAAATAAAATATTGGGATCAAAAAATATTGAGATAAAAGCAGTTACAGGTGATGATCTATATAATTACAATGCTAAAAAATCAATTTCTTTTTCATTTCCAGAAAAATTAAATACTAATATATTGGCAAAGGCTTTGGATGTGGAAACACCTAATGAAATTACAGAGGCTATTAGAGAGATTAATAGTATCTATATTTATTTAGGATCAGAAGAGCCTTTTTTTGTATTTTCAAATGGTGATAATCATATCAGAGTAGAAGATGAAGATATAGATACTGAAAAGATAAAAACCCAATTTTTAGAGATAGAAGAGAAAGAAAGATCCAAAGATAATCCTAATTATTACTATTCTATGAGACAAACTATGGGAACAGAAAAAGATATATATATACCCTATAAAGTGGAGGATAATTTAGCAAGGATTTTTGTTGAAAATGAAATAGAAACACTTAATGAGAGAGACAAAGAGAAATTAGCAGAAAAGTTTTTTGATAAAAATATAGATTATATAAGGGAAATAGTTGAGAATAATGGTTCTAATATATATATTGTAGATCAAAAAATATTGAAGCTAAATGCAAATGGGTCTTTAGAGTATTTTCATGTAATTCCAGAACAGGTTAAAAAGAGAAATCTTTATGAAAGTATGAATACTGCAGCAGATTTTATATCTAAGAATATAGGGCTAGCCAAGGGAATGATTAAGTTAGCAGATGTAGAAGAAATAGAAGAGGATGGTAGTCAAGGTTATAAATTTAACTTTAGATATAGAATAAAGGGTATACCTGTAATACTGGGTAATAAAGAGGTTGTAGATTTTATAGAGGTTGAGGTATTTAATGATCATATAAAATCCTATAAGCAATTTATAAGACAAAGCATGAATAATACGGATAAAATACTTGGTTTTGATGAAGATTTAAATTTAAATAGAAATATGTTAACTTCCTTTCAAGTTATAGACATGAATTATGATATATTCCTAGAAGAGTATAGAGGAGATAATTCCTCTGAAGAGATAACAACAGATCAAATTCTATCAATAATAGAAGATATTAATCTATCTTATTTTGATCCCTGTTTCCAAGATACAGGAGATGAGCTAATTGGAATCTGGGCGATTAGAACCAAAGAGTATTTATATGGATTTGATGTGTATAATGGTAAACTGGTTTATTATAATAAAAATAGGTGATGAAAATGGATTGGTCCAAAGCAAAAACCATATTAATTGTATCCTTTCTAATAACGAATATTCTATTAGGTGTATTTGTAGTATCAAGTGATAATATGGAAGATGCAACATTATCAGAAGAGTTTAAGAGAGATGTAATATCCATGCTGAATGAGAAGGACATTGAGTTAAATACTCAGCTACCTACTATAAATCCTAGTTTGCCTCCTATAATTGTAGAATATGAACAATTAAAAGCGGTTAAAATAAATGAGGATTTTTTCCAATCTAAGGGAGATATAATATTAAGAGGAAATAGTAGTCAAATAGTCTATGGAAGAGAAGTTATAGAGATAAAAAATAATAAAATTTTGAACTATAAGAATGGTTCTAAAGATATTAAATATGAAAATTTGAATAGAGAAAAAGTTGAAGATATAGTTAGAAAATTTATATCAAACAGAAATTTAGATAGAGATAATATGGAATTGACCTCCATAACTGAATCTGAAAATATTTATATAGCTAGATTTAGTAAAATCTATAAAGATAAATATGTTGAAAGAGCATATTTAAATATATTTGTAGATGAAACAGGAGTTAAATCAGCTGAAAAATTATGGTTGGAGATTATAGACGATGGTGAAAAAGAAATATATATAAATACTGCACCAAAAGCAATATTAAGTCTCCTAAATATGGAGGAAGCTAAAGGTAGGATAATTGAAGATATTTCAATTTGCTATTATTTTGATCCAGAGGAAGAAGATTATATAGAAGATTTAAAAGATGCTAAAAAAGGAAAAACAATTCCCGCATGGAGAGTATTATTTGATGATGGGAATAGAATAATTATAGATAATTATTAGAAGAATTTAAAAGTTCTTCTTTTTTTTGTCATTTATACTATAATAGATAGAAGAGAGAAGAATTTGGAGGAGAAATATGAAAATAAACTTTTGTTCCCTATCTAGTGGAAGTTCTGGAAATGCACACTATATAGGAACTGACAATATAGAGATTCTAGTTGATGCAGGGATGTCAGGAAAAAGAATAGAAAATCTATTGAAAGAGAGAGACTTAAGGGCGGAGGATTTGGATGCTCTATTTGTAACCCATGAACACACTGATCATGTTAAGGGCATCGGGGTACTGTCCAGAAGATATAATATTCCCATATATGCAAATAAGGGAACTTGGAAGGGTATGGAGGATAAGATAGGTAAGATCAAAGAGGAAAATATTAAAATAATTGAAACAGAAAAAGAATTTATCTTGAAAGATTTGTGTATAAAGCCAGTGGAAATATATCATGACGCAAGGGAACCTGTTGGATATATAATATCCAATGGGAATAAAAAAATTAGTATAGTAACAGATACTGGAAAATTAGATGATAGAATAATGTGTGCCATGGAAGACTCTGATATATATTTACTGGAGACAAATCACGATATACAAATGTTAAGACAGGGAAACTATCCATATTATTTAAAAGAGCGAGTTTTAAGTGACCATGGTCATCTCTCTAACGCATATGCATCCAATGCATTGAGCCATTTGCTAAAAGCTGATGGGGAAACTGTTTTATTGGGTCATTTAAGTCAGGATAATAATACACCTAGAATGGCCTTTAATGAGGTGGCTTTTAAAATTATGGAATTGGGAATAGACATAAAAAAGGATATTAATTTAGAATTGACACATAGAAACAAGCAAACAGATATTATAACTATTTAGAGTTATAAAATTAGATTAGGAGGCGAATCTATGCCTATTGTTATTTTGTATGGGGTTGTTTCAATTGCATTTGGTTTTAAGGTTTTTGAATCTATAAAAGAAATTAAAAAAGGTGGATTTAAAAAAGAAAAAGTTTGGAGATTATTATATAGCTCTCTATTGTTAGTAACAATAATTATGTTGTTTTTTAGTAAAGTAAATAAACTATAAAAAATGCTTTCAACCTAGGTTGAAAGCATTTTTGGTTTATTAAATTTCCATTTCTAATAAGGCAGAACTTAAACTTTTACCATGCATATCTATAGACAAGGATTTTGTAACTCCTCCACCTAAAGCTCCATGCATAACAAAATTTAATGCACCTAATTTAGGAAGTTCATATCTTACAACATCTCCTGTAACAATATCTGAAAACCATTCTTTTACACTATCAGTTGTTACTTTTTCCTTTAATAAATCATAATCCTCAATATCATATGCAATAAGAGATATATTTGATATATTTCCCTTATCTCCAGTACGAGAATGTGCTATTTCATATAATTTCATAATTATACCTCCTCATAAACAACAGTTGAGTTTACCTTATCTCTTGGAACAAATATAGAACAAACTGCAATTATTTCTTTAATATTTTTAGTAGCTCCTCCACCAGCAGCTGGTCCATTTGTGTAAAGAGTTTCAACTTCATTCACTATCTTAGTTGCTTCTGATCTAGTTTTTGTTCTAGCTGCAATTCTAAGTCTAATATCCTTAACATCGGTTGCATTTGAAATCATTTTATTGCTAATTTTATCCTTGTAAAGAGAGTTAACACCAATATAATCAACTCTTAATTCATCATATTCAGATCCAATTATATCCAATCTCTTCTCAACAATTTCAGCAGCAAGTTTAGCCCTTTCAAGTGCATTTGAACCGCCATAGCTTATTTCACCCTCTGCAATAAACCCATCTCTATATCCAATACTAACTTTTAATGCTTCTGGCTTTACCTTACCTTTTCCACCAGTAACTAAAACTCTATCTTCCCCTATTTCATCTATTTCAACCCCTGTATAGTCTGCCACTCCATCTGGAGTAATATAAGCACTTGGGTCATGGATTTCATATAGTAGTTGCTCTATTGCAGTATGTCTGTTGATTGTTCCACCTGAACCATCAACTTTTGAAATTTCAGTATCTCCATTTTCAGAAACTTCTGCTATAGGAAATCCTAATTTCCATGGTTCTTTAACATCTTTAAAACCTGGATCAGCAAAATATCCTCCTGTAATCTGTCCACCACACTCGAGTAGATGACCTACCATAACTGCTCTACCAATATTATCAATATCATCTAAAGACCAACCAAATTCATAGGCAAGAGGTGCTACTACAAGTGCTGGATCTGAACATCTTCCAGTTATAATAACATTTGCTCCATTTTCAAGTGCTTCTATTATACCTTCAGACCCCATATAAACATTTGCTGATATTATTTGATCTTTTATAGTTTCCAATTTACTATCCAGTTCTAAAATATCATAATCCATATAATCTTCAATTGAATCATAAATATCATCACCAAGAACCGCTGCTATTTTAAGGCCAGTAAGACCTTGTTTTTCAGCAATCTCTTTAACAACTTTTATAGCTGATATAGGATTAGCTGCACCCATATTAGTTATGATTTTTACACCCTTCTCAAGAGCTAATGGAAGTACATTTTCCATTCGATATTCCAACAGTCCATTATAACCCTTAGTTGGATCTTTTAATTTTGACTGTTGTGCAATAGCAATAGTTCTCTCTGCTAATGTTTCAAAAATAACATAATCTAAATTTCCTTTTTCTATAACTTCTAAAGCTGGTTCTAGTCTGTCACCACTATATCCTGCTCCAGAACCAATACGAACTTTTTTCATAATAAAAACCTCCTATTTGTTTTAGTTAAATAGCAATTACTCCCGTTATTAAAGCCACTATAAGCATAACAATTGAAATTGTAAATGCATATGGGATTGTACGTTTTTGATGCTCACCTAAGTCTACATTTGTAAGTCCTACTAGTAAAAAAGTTGCACCTGTAAGTGGACTCACTGGGAATCCTGTTGTCATTTGTCCTATAATAGAAGCTCTAGCAACACTCATAGCACTAACTCCAAATGCAGCTGAGGCTTCAGCAAGAACTGGCATAACTCCAAAGTAGAATGAATCTGGATCAAATACTAAACTGGCTGGCATTGAGAATACCCCAATTATAACTGGAATAAATCTTCCCATTGCATCTGGTATTATAGTTACTACAGCAGCAGCCATAGCATCTAGCATTCCAGCACCTTTTAATATTCCTGTAAATGAACCTGCTGCAAATAATATACTTGCCATCATAAGGGCTGATTGTGCATGTGCATCAACTCTTTTTCTCTGTTCATCCACCTTTGGATAATTTACTAGAAGTGCAAAGGCAAAAGCAAACATAAATATAACAGTTGGTGAGAAAAAACCTTTAATCAATATAAATACAGCAAGGAAAATCGTTGCAATATTTACCAGGAAAAGTTTAGGTCTCTTCAAAGCCTCAATCTCTGGATCGACTTCAACCTTAGTGTCTATATCTTTTAAATCAATATTACCAATTCTAGCCTTTTCCTTAGCTCCCAATCTATATGCAATAAAAAGTACAGTTGCAAGTCCAGCTAAAAATGGAATCAACATTGGGTTAAATAATTCAGAAACATTTACACTTAGAGCAGATGCTGCTCTTAATGTTGGTCCACCCCATGGAACCATATTCATTGTACCTGCAGACAAAGCAACTACTGTAGCTAATGTAGTTCTTCTCATGCCAAGTGCATCATATAAGGGTAACATTGCAGGTACTGTTACTAAGAAGGTAACGGCCCCTGAACCATCTAAATGAATAAACATTGCTAATATGGCAGTACCAAGTGTAATTTTAACTGGATCACTACCTACAATCTTAAGAATCTTATTGATTATAGGGTCAAAAGTCCCTGCATCAGTTAAAATACCAAAGAATAGTATGGCAAATATAAACATTGTACCTGTTGGTGCAATTGTCTTTATACCATCAATAATAAATCCATTTAACTCTCCCCCAAATCCTCCAATAACCGCTGCTATTGATGGAACAACTATTAAAGCAACTACTGGAGATGCTTTCTTAGCCATTATTAAAATAAGTAATACAATAATTGTTAAAAATCCTAATGCTGCTAACATAAAATCCCTCCTAAAATAAAATTATGATTAATATCCTACTATCTATAATATAATGCAATTATCATGCCAACTAAATAAAATTATGAGAAGATGGCCATTTATTGTGAAAAAATAAATAATCTTTAAATAATATGCTGGATTAGACTGTATAAGTTTCCAAAGAGTTAGAAACTTATGCATTATTATAAGAATTAACCATATAAAATGGCAATACAACTCATTTCCAAATATTTAGAAAAAAAGAACACAATTTCCAGATTATTGGAAATCGTGTTCTTTTAATTTATTGTAAAGAGTGGATAGGGATATATTTAAAGCTTTTGCTGCTAATTTTTTTCCTTCCACACTACTTCCATAGATTAAAAGGGCATTTTCTATGGCTTCTCTTTCTGCTTTAAGTACAATATGTGACAAAGATTGAATTTTTATTAGATTATCTTCAATTCCCTTTATTCGAATAATCTGTGGAAGATTATTCTCCTTGATCAAATAGTCATCTGTCATATTAGCTGAAAATTCAATTGCATTTTTAAGTTCTCTAACATTCCCTGGCCATTGGTAGTTTACTAAAATATTCATAGCAGTATTGTCTATTTTCATAGAGCGTTTAAATTTATCTTCGAATTCCTTTAAAAATACATTTATAAGTCCCTCAATATCATCTTTTCTCTCTCTTAGAGGAAGCACATTAATTGGAAAGACGGATAATCTATAGTATAGATCTTCCCTAAATTCACCCTTTTCACACATTTGAAGTAGATTTTTATTTGTGGCTGCAATAATTCTAACATTCACAGGAATTTCTTCCAGTCCACCAATTCTCCTTATTCGGCCCTCTTGCAATACTCTTAAAAGTCTAGATTGAAGATCCAGATCCATTTCCCCTATTTCATCTAAAAAAAGAGTACCTCCATGAGCTATTTCAAATAAACCAAATTTACCATTCTTTTTAGCCCCGGTAAAAGCTCCATCCTCATATCCAAAGAGCTCTGATTCCAAGAGATTTTTATCAAAAGAGGCACTGTTAACTGGAACAAAAGAACTATGACTTCTCTCACTATTATTGTGTATAGAGTGAGCATACAATTCTTTTCCAGTACCAGTTTCACCAGTTATCAGAACATTAGAGTCAGAAAGAGCTGCTCTTTTTGCTAACTCCTTTGTTTTAATTGAATTTTTATCAAAGGAAATTATATCTCCAAAGTCATATCTGGATTTATTTATATTGTCCATATGATCTTCTAATTTTTTAATAATAGATTCTGATTTTTTAAGTTTTTCAAAAAGATCGTATAAATTATCCATCTCATTGACTATTGAAATTCCACCAATAATTTTACCATCCTGCTTTATGGGAACCATATTAACCATGTATTCAAGTCCATTTTCCACTCTGGGAATATTTAATAATTCCTCCCCATTATCAATAACAGAGGGTAATCTGGCACCAGGTCTTATATCTTCTAAATGCTCTCCAATAATCGATTCAGATTTAATTCCCGTTATTCGCTCATAAGATGGATTAACATATCTAACTATATGCTCTGAATCAGCAATTAAAACTCCCTCAAATATGGATCCTAGTAATATATCTAATAAATCATTTTTAATAATCAAAGAATTCCCCCTTATTCCTTCATGCTCATTTCCTCAGTTCTTTTACGCATTAATGCCTCATAATCTATAACTCTTCTCTCATATTCACTATTCATAAGAGGAGAGGTTAGAAGAAAATCTGCTGAGCTCCTATTATTGGCAATTGGAATATTATAAAGAACTCCAATTCTTAAAAGAGCCTTAACATCAGGATCATGGGGTTGAGCTTCTAGTGGATCCCAGAAAAATATCATGAAATCAATCAGCCCTTCAGAAATTCTAGAACCAATTTGTTGATCCCCTCCAATAGGGCCAGATTTAAAAGCTTCTACTGGCAAATTAACTTTTTCAGAAATTAAAGTAGCAGTAGTTCCAGTTCCGCATAGAAAGTGCTTGCTTAGAGACTTTTTATTCTCTTCCACCCAATTAGTAAGCTCTCTTTTCATATTATCATGTGCAATAAGTGCGATTCTCTTTTGTCTATTTGATTTTTTATATTTAAATTCCATATGTAACCTCCTAATAACTATAAAATTAAAATTCCTTACAAGAGAAATATACCCAATTTAGATGAAAGATACTAATATATACTATAATATAGTATATATTATAATAATTGGAAGGAGAATATATGAATATAAATTTAATAGTAGTGGGAAGAGTAAGAGAAAAATATATTAATGAGGGAATAAAGGAATTTAAAAAGAGATTAAGCTCATATTGTGATTTAAGAATAGTAGAAGTTTCAGATGAACCGGCTCCAGACAATCTGTCAAAGAGAGAAGAGGAAATAGTGAAGAATAAAGAGGGAGAGAAAATATTAAAAAAACTTCCAAAGAATACATATTTAATTCCACTAGTAATAGAAGGTCGTCAATTAAAATCAGAAGGTTTGGCTGAAAAGATAGAAAGTTTAGGAATAGATGGATTTTCAAATATTACATTTGTAATAGGAGGTTCCCTTGGAATTTCAGATGAGATAATAAAAATGGCAAATTTTAAATTATCTTTTTCAAAAATGACATTTCCTCATCAATTAATGAGACTGATACTTCTGGAACAAATATATAGGGCATTTAGAATCATAAGAAATGAACCCTATCACAAATAAGAGAGTGGTTAGAAATATTAGAATTTAGATAAATTAAACAAGGAGGATTTTCTTGGAGAAAAGGAATAAAATAAAAAATGTGGATAAAAATATAAATTCAATGGGAATTAGGATTGTAGGCTTTATATTATCTACTATAGCAGGATGGGTTGATGCTATTGGAGTAAAGTTATTTTTAAAGCAAAGGTCTTCTTCCATGACGGGAAGAGGACATATGTTGGGAAAACTAGCTTATAAGTCTGAGTTTAAAATGTTTCTTGGTATAGCTTTAATAATAGTAGCTTTTATATTAGGTGCTTTTATTTCTACAATAATAGCTGAGCGAAGGGGACTAGTTGGAAGCTTATTAATGACGGGAATTTTGATTTTAATAAGCTCCATTCCCTTTGTTTTTCAACATTCAGTTTTCCTTATAATATTTCTACCCATGAGCATGGGTTGTCAAAACGCAGGAACCAGCTTAACTGCAATCAGAAGGACAACGCATTTAACAGGAGCATCTACTGATATGGGAATAAATATGGCTAAGGGGAATTGGCAAGTTGTAAGATTTTGGTTATATAGGTTGATTGGTTTTCCCTTAGGTGCCCTAGTTGGATTTAATCTGGCTGATCTGGCTAATAGAAATGTAATTAGTGCTTCAATAACATTAATAATACCAGCTTTTATAGTCGTTTCCATTGGAATTATACAAGATAAACTCCTAGATATTCCTATATTAGAAGAATCATTGAAAACAAACTAAAATAAAGGCCTTTTAGATAATTATCTAAAAGGCCTTTATTTTTACATTTCCTTTAATTTAATTGTTAATCCACCATCTATAAGAATATCTGTACCAGTGATAAAAGATGCCTTATCACTTGACAAAAAGGCAATAAGCTCAGCCACATCTTCAGCCTTACCGTATCTTCCCGCTGGAGTTTGAGCCTTCATATACTCCATTTGTTCTCCATGTTCTTCTATAGCTTTTTCTGTCATAGGACTCATTATAATCCCCGGGGAAACTGAAAGGATTCTCCCGCCTTTTTCTCCAAATTTATGAGCATATTTTTCAACTAATAATTGAACACCTTTTTTAGAGAAATTATAAGCCTTATCTGAGTCATTTTGGACTATTTCAATTAAAGCATCCATGGACCCTTCCTTAGTTGGATTAGTTAAATAATCATTATACAATTCACTATGGGGAATTGTTTTACCCATCATGGAAGCAATTAGTATTAATACAGTTCCATCATTAACAATACCTATTGCCTCATTTATTAAATTATCTGTACCTACCAAGTCAATTTCAAAAGTCAATCTAGCATCTCCACCAGAACCACTTACTCCTGCAGAGTTTACTATTGTTTTGATATTACCTAAGGATTTCCCATAATCAAATAAATCTTTTATACTGTCCCTGTTTGTAAGATCACTTGTCTTGTATAAAGCATT
>JARIDA010000031.1 GCA_029257065.1 Tissierellaceae bacterium
AATATATGGGAATTTTAATAATATCACCTGGATGTATATTTGCATTTGAAATTCCATTTATAAATTCTATATCATATACAACTTTTCTCAAATCATAATTTTTTGAATTATGTTCTTTAGCTATATCCCATAAAGTATCTCCTTTAGATATATGTACCTTAGAATATGAAGATTTTTGAATATTACCATAAACTAATTGACTTGGTAAAATCAAACTAATAATACAGTTGATTAAAAATATTAAAAAGAAAATAAATAACGTGAATCTAAACTTGCTAATAATTACATATCTCTTGTTCATAAAATCCCTCCAAATATTCCTGAACGTTTGTTCGGTATACATATATTCTATAAGAACTCTTGTTCGATGTCAATAGTTATTGAGCAAAAAGAACATTTGTTTGAAATATATTATTAATATGTTATAATTACATAAAGGAAGAGGTGTAACATATGTTTGAGAATTTAAGTCAGAAGCAAATAGAAATACTATTATATATAAAGTCGGAAATACAAAGACAGGGTTACCCCCCTGCAGTTAGGGAGATCTGTAAAGGAGTTGGATTAAAGTCAACTTCAACGGTACATGGTCACTTGGAAAAATTAGAATCAAAAGGATATATAAGAAAAGATCCTACCAAGCCACGTGCTATAGAGATATTAGATCAAAACAACGAGGAGGACATACTAAGCGTTAAGAAGACTGTTGATGTACCTATAATGGGAAAAGTGACCGCAGGGGCTCCTGTTTTAGCGGTTGAAAACATCGAGGATACAATGCCCATACCATATGATCTGGTAAAAGATAAAGAAGTTTTTATCTTAAACGTAAGTGGGGATAGTATGATAAATGCTGGAATCTTAGATGGAGATAAAGTGCTTGTTAAAAAACAAGATATTGCTGAGAATGGTGATATAGTCGTTGCTCTTTTAGGCGAAGAAGCAACTTTAAAAAGATTCTTTAGAGAAAAGGATCATGTTAGATTGCAGCCAGAAAATGATTTTATGGACCCTATAATAACAACTAGTATTTCCGTCATAGGAAAAGTTATTGGTGTTTATAGAATAATTTAATAATAACATATAAAAAATGCGCATCAAGAAAATAAAAGTTTTCTTGATGCGCATTTTTAAATCACTCTAATTAAACCTCATTTAGTTTACATATTATAATTACGTCAACTAAATGAGGTGACTCATAAAAATTCATTAACTTTACTTGAATTAATCGACCCCCTCTGTCAAACAGCTAAAAGCAGCTAAATTAGAACTTTAGTTCCATACCTATACATTTCCATTAGATGGTCCATAATATTACATCGGAAAGGGTGTTTTAGAGGCGGATATTCTCCACCTCTACGAGTTTCATACAATGGTAATTATATGAAACTCAATTAAATAAGGCACATATTTAAGAACGTCTATAAATACAGCTTTGAAGAGGTTTTTAAATATGCTGCATGTATTATGGTTAAATTCAATAGCTAGAGATTCCCTAAACGAGCCTATAGGTAAACTAAGTTTCCTTAAACGAGAGGAAGTTTTAGAATAAGTTTTAAGTCTTTTTACTTGTATAAATTAACTGATTCTATAAATAAAATGATTCCATTGATTCTTCTACTGCTTCATCTGTCATTCCAATATATTTCATGGTTACGCTTTGACTGCTATGATTAAAAATATACATAAGTTTTGCTATATCTTTTGTTTGTTTATAAAAATGGTAACCAAAAGATTTTCTAAGTGAGTGAGTTCCAAAATTATTAATACCAAGATCTTCTGCAACTATCTTCAATCTATTATAAGCCTGCCTAGTTGTAATATTTCTTAAATTACCATCTTCATCTTTTTCTCTACTAGGGAATAAAGGATCATTTAATTCCAATCTATTGTTTTCTATATATCTATCTATCTCTACTCCTATATGTCTTATGGGAAATCTTTTAAATTTCTTGGTTTTCTGTTCTCTTAGTTCTATAAAATCTTTCCTGTATATATCCTTTACTTTAAAGGATAGGATATCTCCTATTCTAAGTCCTGTATTAAATCCCATTAAAGATATTATGTAATCTCTCTCACTCCTATATCTTATCTCTTCTTTATACTTATCTATTAAATCCATATCTTTTATCGGTTCAACTAATCTCATCATATCACCTCTCCTCTTAGTATATATTATAACACAAGACCTAAAATCTCAAAACAAGCAAAATGAAGTTTACATAATAATTTTATGTAAGTTTGACTTTTTTTTAGTAAAGGAGTATATTATATATAATGAATATAGGAGGAGAATCAAATATATGTTTACAAAAGACGAAAAGAATAATATATTTCTAAAACTATCAATAGATAAAAATATCCTAGATGAAAAAATAAAAGAAGATAAATTAATAATTTTTAATAATCCTAAGGATGCTTTATATAAAGCCTATAATATAAATATTAATAATATTAAAGGCGATAAGAATTCTAAACAATTAATTCTTAATTTATTAAAATTAGACAAAGAACAATGTATAGGATTAGATGGTGAGCTAACATTAGCAGATGCATTTATAGCTTTTCACCACAAAACATGTAGAGCTTCAGACAATAAGTTTGTAGTAATCTTAGATTAAGAACAGGAGAGTAATTAAAAATGATTATAAATAAATTTCTTTCAATAGAAGAGATAGAAATGATTGAGAATTATTATGGTGAAAATGTTAATGAATTGTCAAATGCTTTCAACAATAGAAAACTCCAAATTTTTGAGTCTAAAGAGCATTTAGTAACCTGGTTAGCTACTTCAAGTGAATCCAATGCATCTAATTTATTGAATTCCCTATTAGATTTGAAAATAAAAAAAATAAGAGAACCATATATTGAAAATTCTAGAGATGCATATATACATCTAGATCCTAATATATGTGTAGTTAGTAATAACAGATATATACATTATAAAAATAAAGAAGATTGATTATAAAATCAATCTTCTTTATTTTTATTTATATTCTAATTAAGTTATCATCTATTAAATTACTTAAAGATTTATATATTCCTAATTTACAATGGGAATATGTAAGTCCACCTTGATAATATGCATAGTAGGGATCTCTCATAGGTGCATCTGCACTTAATTCTATTGATGATCCCTCTATAAAACTTCCTGATGCCATTATTACTTCGTTTTCATAACCTGGCATTTCTGATGCAATTGGAGTAAAATGAGCATCTACTGCTGCTGCATCTTGAATACCTTTACAAAATGCTTTTACCTTTTTAGGATCCTTAAACTCGATTGCTTGAATTATATCACTTCTCTCATCATCGACTTTAGGTATTACTTTGTAACCTAAAGAACTAAATACTTGACCTACTAATAAAGCTCCTTTAACAGCCTCCGATGTTATTAGTGGAGCTAGGAAAAGCCCTTGTAATATATTTCTAGTTTTCCCAAATGTTAATCCTGAATCTTTACCTAATCCTGGTGCAGTTAATTTATTAGCAATTCTTTCTATTAGTTTTTCTTTCCCAGCTATATATCCACCAGAAATAGCTATTCCTCCACCAGGATTCTTTATAAGAGAACCTGCTATAATATCAGCACCTACTTCTGTAGGTTCTTTATAGTCTAAAAATTCACCATAGCAATTATCTACCATTATATATATATTTTCATTAATAGTCTTGATTTTTTTAATTGCTTCATCTATTTCCTCTATAGTAAAAGCATTTCTATCACTATAGCCTGTTGATCTTTGGATCATTATTAATTTAGTATTTGCCTTTATATATTTTTCAATACTACTTAAATCTATTTTCCCATTAATTAAATCAATTTCATCATACTTGACACCCATTTCTATTAAGTTACCAGCTTCACTACCCTCTATACCTATTACCTGTTGTAATGTGTCATAAGGTGTACCAGTAATTGATAGTAAATGATCTCCAGGTAAAAGAATACCATTTAAAGCTAAACTCAAAGCATGAGTCCCTGACGCAATAGTAGGTCTAACTATTGCATCCTCTGAATTGAAAACTAACGAATATATTCTTTCTGTTTTTTCTCTACCCATGTCATTATATCCATAGCCAGTTGTCCAATTAAAATCTGTAGCTCCTAGTTTGACCTCATGCATTGCTCTTATTACTTTATATTGATTAAATTCTTTAATTTCATCTATTTTTTTAAATTTATTTATTATATAATTCTCTTCCTTTTTTACAAAATCTATAACTTCTTTAGATATATCAAAGTTATCCATTAGAAATTTCTCTGTGTGATTGATCATAATTAGTCTATTACCCCTTTACATTATCTTTGTTTTAATATAATTTAATATTGCCTTATTTAACTCTGTCTCTGTATTAAATTCATCTCTATTAAACCACTTTATTCTATTATCTCTTCTAAACCATGTTAGTTGTCTTTTTGCATAATTTCTACTTTTTTGTTTAATAAGATTTATAGATTCTTCCAGGCTAATCTCATCTTCTAAATACATAATAATTTCTTTATAACCTATACCTTGAAGCGCCACTAAATCTGGGTCATAACCCATATTAATAATAGATTTAACTTCTTCTATTAAACCTTTGTCAATCATATTATCAACTCTCTTATTAATTCTATTGTAAAGTGCCTCTCTATCCATATTCAATCCAATCATAGCTAAGTTGTATCTACTAACTGGTGTCCTAAAGTTTTTATTATAATAAGTCATTGTATTTCCAGTTTCATTATATATTTCAAGAGCTCTTATAACTCTCTTAATGTCATTAGGATGTATTCTTTCAGCACTTTTAACGTCTATTATTTCTAGTTTTTTATGAAGAGCTTTATTTCCATTTTCTTTTACAAAGTCTTCCATTTTTCTTCTGAAATTTTCATTTGCAGCAACTTCTGTAAAATTAAGATCATATACCAATGAATTTATATAAAGTCCAGTACCTCCTGTAACTATTGGAACTTTATCTCTTTTATTAATGTCTTTTATATACTTTTCAGCTTTTATTTTATAATCAGACACACTGAATTCTTCATCTATATCAATTAAATCTACTATATAATGAGGGATACCTTTCTTTTCTTTATTCAATATCTTTGCAGAACCTATATCCATATATTTATAAATCTGCATAGAATCAGAAGAAATTATTTCCCCATTTAAAGACTTAGCTAATTCAATAGAAGTACTAGTTTTACCAATGGCTGTAGGTCCTAACAATATAACCAAGTTATCTTTTTTTTTCATTATACATATCTCCATCCTTTACAGGGTTCTTAAAAATTCTTTTTCAATATCTCTCTTACTCATCTCTATCATAGTGGGTCTTCCATGAGGGCAACTATGAGGATTTTCACACTGTTTAAGCTGCTCAAAGAGAGCTAGCATTTCTTTCTCTTCCATATTGTCACCACTTTTTATTGAATTGACACATGCAATCTTCATTATTTTTTCTACTCTTAAATCATAACTACTAGAAGGCTCTATATCTATATTATCTAATACATCCATAAATAAATCTTTTATATCAGGATGTCCAAATATTATAGGAACACCTCTTATAATAATACTATTATTTCCAAAAACATCTAATTCAAAACCTAATTTAATAAAGATTTTTTTATTGTTTTCAAGTTTACTAATTTCATTACTAGTAAGTTCAATAATTTCAGGAGCTATCAGCTGTTGAATATTTATACTCTCATTTTTGAATTCGTTTAAATATCTTTCATACATAACTCTCTCATGAGCTGCATGTTGATCAATAAAATAAAATTTTCCATTTAATTTATCTTCAGCTAATATATAAGTGCTAAATATTACTCCTATCGGTTTAATATTATCTAAAGTTTCTTTTACATTTATTTCATTATCTTCATTATAATTTTTCTCATTTATATTATCATTTTTAATTTCTTGTAATTCTTTTTTAGAATATAATTTTCTACCTGTTTCTTTTATATAAATATCTTCATTTAATCCAATGTGATTATCTCTTAAATCTCTAATCACTATAGTATCTTCTTTACTTGAGTTGGTCTGTCTATTTTTTTTATCTAAATCAAATAACATAGGAATATCTTCTATTTCTTCATTTTTATTATTTTTATTTCTCTGAAAATTTGCTTTTGGTATAAATATGTTATCATTTAATTTTTTATCTACAGTTTCTATTATAGTATTTAATATTGTTTCGTGGTTAGAAAATTTAATTTCCTGTTTAGTAGGATGAATATTAACATCAATTTTTGAAGGATCTATATCTAAAAACAATATATAGCTTGGAAATCTATTTAAGGGTATTATGCTCCTATATATTTTTTCAATATTTCTAGATATATCTTTATTATCTATATATCTTCCATTTATATATAAATATTGATGACTCCTATTAGCTCTATACAGCTTGTTATTTGATATATATCCTTTTATAGAGAATTCTTCATTTTTATATTCAATAGCAATTAAATTTTTAGCAAAATCTGAACCCAATATACTATATATATGGTTTTTAAAATCACTATTTTTAGAAGTGGTTAAAATTACTTTACCGTCATTTATATATCTAAATGTATGATTAGGGTTTCCCAGTGCAATCTTATAAATAATTTCAGTAATTCTATTAGTTTCAATTCGATTTGATTTTAAGAACTTTTCTCTTACAGGCAAATTATAGAATAAATTTTTTACTATCATAGTAGTTCCCCTAGGAGCTCCAACCAAATTTCTAGATATAATTTTCGATTCATCTACCTCAGCTTGAACACCACCATTAGAATTTTTAGTTTTTGTAATTATTTCAACTTTAGCAACTGTAGATATACTTGATAATGCTTCTCCTCTAAATCCAAGAGAGGTTATTTTGTATAAATCATCTATAGTATTTAATTTTGAAGTTGAGTGTTTTTTAAAAGCATTTTCAATATCTTCTGATAAAATCCCATCTCCATCATCTGTTACACGTATATAGCTTTTACCACCATTTTTTATCTCTATAACAATATTTCTAGAATTAGCGTCTAATGAATTTTCTATTAATTCTTTTACTATAGAAGCTGGCCTTTCTACAACTTCTCCTGCCGCAATCTTTTGAACAGTTATATCATCTAAAATCTTAATTCTACCCAATTTAATCACCTCTTAAATCTTGAGCTTCTTTTACGATATCATTTAATCTATTTAAAGCTTCTATAGGAGATAAATCATTAACATTTATTTTTGATAAATTATCAATATAATAATTTGTTCTAAAATCTTCTAATTTTAATTGTTTGCTTTCTACTTCATTTACTTTATCTAAATTAATATCATTACCGTCTTCAATTGTATATAAAATTTCACTAGCCCTGTCTATTATTTTTTTGTGAACCCCTGCCAATCTAGCTACTTGTATTCCATAACTTTTATTAGTACTTCCCTCTATAACTTTTCTTAAAAAAACAATATCTTCACCTTTTTCCTCTGCAACAATAGTCAAATTATTCACTTCATTATAATTATCTTCCAATTGTGTCAACTCATGATAGTGTGTTGCAAATAAGGTCTTAGCTTTAATATCCTCTGCTATATATTCAATTAATGACCAAGCAATACTTAACCCATCATAGGTACTAGTTCCTCTTCCAACTTCATCTAGTATTATAAGACTTCTATTTGTAGCAGATTTTACTATATTAGATACTTCATTCATCTCTACCATAAAAGTACTCTCTCCCTGTGATAGATTGTCTGCAGCACCTATCCTAGTAAAAATTCTATCAACTATTGATATATTAGCTGATGTAGCTGGTACGAATGATCCTATATGAGATAATAATGTTATTATAGCTACTTGTCTCATATAAGTAGATTTACCCGCCATATTAGGTCCTGTTATTATTTGGATCATATCATTTTCTAAATCTAAATAGGTATCATTTGGTATAAATAAATTATTTTCTATATTATTTTCTACAACAGGATGTCTCCCATCCTTTATATCTATTACCCCATTAATATTCATTTTAGGTTTAGAAAAATTTGATTTAAAAGCAGTTTCAGCAAAAGAATTCAAAACATCTATTTTAGATATTTCTCTACTAACTCTTTGTATTCTATCTACTTCTTTTTTTATAGTTTCTCTAATTTCAATGAAAATTTTATATTCGAATTCAAGTAGGTCATCTTCAGCAGATAAGATTTGATTTTCCATTTCTTTTAATTCATCAGTGTAATATCTTTCAGAATTTGTCAGGGTTTGCCTCCTGTGAAAATGATCTTGTACTTTAGGTATATTAGACTTAGTTACTTCAAAATAATATCCTAACATTTTGTTAAATCCAATTTTCAAATTATTAATTCCAGATTTTTTTCTTTCTTTTTCCTCTAAATCACTTAGCCATTGCTTTCCTTTAAAAGCTATTTCTTTGATTTTATCTAGTTCAGAATCATAGCCTTTCTTTATAATTCCCCCTTCAGTAATTAAAATAGGAGGTTGTTCAACTATAGATTTATCTATTAAACTATATACATCCTGTAATGAATCTATATTCTTATTTATAGCCATTAACTCTTTATTATTTGTGCCCTTCAATATGGCTTTTAATTCAGGAAGTTGTCCTATTGAATTTTTTAAAGATATTAATTCTCTAGCATTACAGTTACCAGTGGATATTTTACTAGATAAACGTTCTATATCATAAATACCTTTTAATGATTTTTTAACACTATCTTTAATGTCTAAATTATTTATGAAATATTCTACAATTAAATGCCTTATATTTATTTTTTCTATATTTATTAGAGGTTGTTCAAGCCACTTTCTTAATAGTCTTCCCCCCATTGAAGTAGATGTATTATCTAAAAAACCTACTAATGAACCTTTCTTATCTCTACTTATAATTGTCTGGTGTATTTCTAAATTTGTTCTAGTACTAAAGTCCATAACCATATAATTATTCGCCTCATAAAAAAATAATTCATTGATGTGATTTAATGCGTTTTTCTGTGTTTCTTCTAAATATTCTATCAGTTTATAGGTTGCCATATTTGATAGTATTCTATCTTTATTATTAAACTCATCTATAATTAAAAGATGAAAATGTTTTTCAAATTTTTTTCCCCATTCAGATAGATCATCATCCTTCTCTTTAAAAACATTGAAATATGGATTTAAATTATTTTTTATTATATTTATTATTTTTTTATTTTTATAGAAGTTTTCATTACAAATGATTTCAGAAGGATATATCTTACTAATTTCATTTAACGCAAAATTTAACATATCTTCTTTAGATGAGTATAAATTAGTTGTATATAATTCTCCCGTTGAATTATCTACATAGGATATACCTATCCCTATTTCATCTAAATAAATAGAAACTAAATAATTATTTGATTTTTCATCAAGTATAGTTTGATCTGTTATAGTTCCAGGGGTTACAACTCTTACTACTTCACGCCTTACTATTCCCTTTGCTTCAGATGGGTCTTCAACCTGTTCACATATAGCTACTTTATAGCCTCTTTCAACAAGCTTTGCTACATAGCTATCTGATACATGGTGTGGTATTCCACACATTGCAGCTTTTTCCTTTAAACCAACACCTCTTTGAGTTAATGTTATTTCAAGTTCTTTGGATGCAATTTCTGCATCTTCAAAGAACATTTCATAAAAATCTCCTAATCTAAAAAACAAGATAGAATCAGTATACTCCTTCTTAATATCCATATATTGTTTCATCATAGGTGTTAATTCTGCCAAATCAATTACCTCCGTTTAAATATTATATTTAAATAAGTTTTCCTTCCATAGAGAATGTTTTAGCTCCAGTAATTTCTACTAATACCATTTTTCCAATTAAAGATTCATCTCCCTGAAAATGAACTATTTTAAAATCATCAGTTCTTCCACTCATTTTATTATCATCATTTTTGCTCAATTCCTCAACTAAAACTCTAATTTCTTTACCTATTAACTTTTCATTGTTTTTTAAAATTATTTGATTAATTTCACTACTTAATTTTTCAAATCGTTTATGTTTAACTTCATATGATAATTGATTATCCATATTCTCTGCTTTAGTTCCTTCTCTTAAAGAAAATATAAAATTATATACAAAATCAAATTCTACTTCTTTAATTAATTCAACAGTGTCTTTAAAATCTTCTTCTGTCTCTCCTGGAAATCCTACCATTATATCAGTAGTTATAGATATATCTGGTTTCACTTCTCTGATCTTTTTTATTTTTTCTAGATAATCTTCTCTAGTATAATTCCTATTCATTCTTTTTAATACATTGTTACTACCAGACTGTATTGGAAGATGAAGGTGATTACTTAATTTATCTAAACTTCCATAAGCATTTATTAATTCATCTGATAAATCTTTTGGATGAGATGTCATAAATCTAATTCTTTCTATTCCATCTATCTCATTAATATCAGTTAATAAATCTGTAAAACTATAATCATTATTTAAAGTTTTTCCATATGAATTAACATTTTGTCCTAATAACATTATTTCTTTATATCCATTCTTTGCTAACTCTTTAATCTCTTCCAATATATCATCTGGTTTTCTACTGATTTCTCTTCCTCTAGTATAAGGAACTACACAATATGTGCAAAAATTATTACAGCCGAAAATTATATTTACATAAGCCTTATAATCTGATTCCCTATTATTATTTAAACCCTCTACTAAGTCTAAATTATCTTCTAATATATCTATAATAGGTCTATCTTCATTTAAATGTTTATTAAATAATATAGGTAGTTTATCTATATTATGTGTACCGAATATTACATCTACATGTTGATGTTTTTTTTCAATTGTTTCTCTAATTTCATCTAATTGCATCATACAACCACAAACTGCTATCTTTAAATTTGGATTTTGTTCTTTTATTGTTTTAAGAGATCCTACCTTACCATAAACCTTTAGCTCTGCATTTTCTCTTATAGCACAAGTATTATATATTAAAAAATCAGCTTCACTTTCTTCAGTTGTTGGTTTATATCCCATAAGTTCTAATATCCAAGAAATTTTTTCTGAATCATGTTCATTCATTTGACAACCATAAGTTCTAATAAAACTAGTTTTTTGTTTTCCTGTTCTTTTGTAATACTCATCATTTTTTTCCTTGATTTTATTAATTGAGTCCCAAAAATTCTTATCTATATTTTGCTTCATTTATAATTTCCACCTTTCGTTAATCTTAATATATTATATCATAAATCTTTTTTGTATGTTATTTCTTATTTTATAATGTATCTATTTTGATAACATCTTCTTAGATTGTCTCCTACTAATATTTAGTATGATATAATGTTATTAAATATTAATAGGAGGGATCGTTTTGAATCAAATTAAAACAATTGAATGGAGAAATGATAGTTTAATATTAATTGATTGTAGAGAATTACCTATGAAAGAAGAATATTTGGTATGTAATAATTATAATACTCTTGCTATGGCTATAAAAAACCTTGCTGTTAGGGGAGCACCAGCAATAGGGGTTTCTGCAGCATATGGAGTAGTTTTAGCTTCAATAGAAGCTAAAAATAGAGATAAAGAGTCCTTTGTTGATTATATTAAAAAAGCTATTCTAGAACTCTCAGAAACTAGGCCTACTGCAGTTAACTTATTTTGGTCTCTAAATCGTATGGATAATAAGTTAAATACTCTTTTATCTTTGAATAATGAAGATATTAAAAAAGAACTACTAAAGGAAGCTCATAAAATTTATAATGAAGATATTAAAACTAATATAAAAATAGGTATATATGGCAATGAAGTTGTAGATTTAAATTCTAATATAATTACTCATTGCAATGCTGGAGCTTTAGCTACTGCTGGATATGGTACGGCTTTAGGAGTTATTAGAGCAGCTCATAAAGACAATAAGAATATCCATGTCTATGTTGATGAAACTAGACCTTTATTACAAGGTTCTAGAATGACAGCATGGGAGTTACTGAAAGAGGGTATCCCCAGTACACTTATAGCAGATAGTATGGCCGCACATGCTATGAAATTAAATAAAATAGATATGGTTATTTTTGGAGCTGATAGAATTGCTACTAATGGAGATGTTGCTAATAAAATAGGTAGTTATTCTTTGTCTATTGTAGCTAAGGAGCATAATATTCCTGTATATGTTGCAGCTCCAATTTCTACTATAGACCCTAATATTAGCTCAGGAGATGATATACCTATAGAAATAAGAGATGATCGAGAAATCATAGAATTTCATGGAGTTCAAACAGCACCTAATGAAATCAATGTATATAATCCCGCTTTTGATATAACTCCTTCTCATCTTATAGCTGGAATAATCACTGAAAAAGGTATATTAAGACCACCATATAAATTAAGTATAAAGAAAGCTTTAGAATTTTAATTTAAATATATAAAAACCACCCATATGGGTGGTTTATTTTATTTTCTTATAAAAGAAAGTTTTAAATGTTTCAAAATTATATCTTTCAGGCATTATAATTTGTTCAGTACTACCTACAAAAAATATACCATCTTTTTTAAGTGATTTGTTAAATTTTTCATATAAGTTTTCTTTTGCCTCATCTGTAAAATAAATCATAACATTTCTACAAGTTATAAGGTCGAAATTAGAAGGAAATCTATCTTTCAAAAGATCTATTTTTTCAAATTTAACTCTATTTTTAATTTCATCAGATATTTTAAAAAGACCACCTTCTTCTTTGAAATAATTACTTTTAAATTCTCTTGGAAGGTTTGCTAAAGCTTTTTCAGTATAAATTCCTTTTTTAGCTTTTTCAATAGCTCCAAGATCAATATCAGTAGCTAATACTTCTATATCTCTTAAATTATAAAATTTTGACAAAAGCATAACCAATGAATAAGGTTCTTCCCCTGTAGAACAAGCAGAACTCCAAATTTTTAATTTATTAGAATTGTATTTTTGTAGCTCTGGTATTATTGTTTTTTCTAACTCATCCCATTGCGATTTATTTCTATAAAATTCCGATACATTTATAGTTAAATAATTTATAAAATCTTTTAACAATTCTTTATCTTTTTCCAATGCTGTGAAATAATCATCAAAATCTTTATATTTATTTCTTTTCTTTAAAGAAGTTATTCTTCTCTTCATTTGAGCTTCTTTATAGTAATCTAAATTGATTCCTATTAATCTATCAATTTTTCTTTTAAAAGATTCATACTTTGCCATAAAAACCTCCATATAAATTAAAGTATGAGGTGAATTTACCTCATACTTTAATTTTAAACCAGATTCAATTATTCTATTATATCTCCTATAGTTACATCTTCTTCTTCTGTTTCTATTTCTTCTGATTTTACATCAGTTTTTTCATCTTCTTCTGATTTAGTACTTAAACTAATTTTCTGTTCTTCTTTATCTATATTTATTACTCTAACTTCTACATCATCACCTATTGCAAAAACATCTGCAGGTTTATCTATATGATCACTAGAAATTTGAGAAACATGAAGCAATCCATCTACTCCTTGTCCTAATCTAACGAAAGCACCGAAGTCTAATAAATTAACTATCTTACCAGGAACTGTATCCCCTTCTTCAACTTCTCTTACAAATACATCCCAAGGTTTTTCCATAGTTTGCTTAAGACCTAAAGAAATTCTATTTCTTTCTTTGTCTAAACCTAGAATTTGTACTTCTACTTCCTCATCAGCCTTAACTATTTCTGAAGGATGTTTAACTCTATGCCAAGCTAAGTCAGATATATGAATTAAACCATCTAATCCACCTAAGTCAACAAAAGCACCAAAGTTTGTAAGTCTTCTAACAACACCTTTTATTAATTGACCTTCTTCTAATTCTTTCCATAATTCTACTCTTTTTTCTTCTAATTCTTCTTTTTCAACTTCTTTTCTTGATAATATTATTCTTCTTTTAGTTTTATCAAAATCAATTATTTCTGATTCTAATTCTTTTCCCTTATAAGCTTTTAAATCACTTACAAAATTTACAGAAACATGAGATGCTGGCATGAAAGCATTTAAACCTTCTACTAATACAGCTAGACCACCTTTTACGTCTCTTATTACTGAAGCTACTACTCTTTCTTTATTTTCATATTTTTCTTCTAATTCTTCCCAACTTTTTGACTCTTCCACTCTCTTAGCTGAAAGAACTACATTACCATCACCATCGTCCATTCTCATTACATAAACTTGAATTTCTTCACCTGGCTCAAAAAGATCTCTTGGTTCTACATCAGGATCATTTGATAATTCATCTCTATCTATTATTCCATCTGACGTGTAGTTTATATTAACCATAACCTCTGTATCGGTTACAAATAAAACCTCACCTTTTAGGACATCTCCCCTGTGTATTTTTGTAAAGGAGCTATCGATAGCCTCCATCATTTCATTTGTCATTTCCATATCATTTTCACTATTCATAACTTGAATAACCTCCTTAATTATACAGTCAGGCGTTGAAGCACCTGCTGTTACACCTATTGTATTAAATTTTGCAATTTCTTGCAAAGGTAAATCTTTAATTGTTTCTATATGATAAACATTTTTACAATGTTTTTCACTAACTTCTTTTAATTTAGTAGTATTTGAGCTATGAAAACCTCCAATTACTACCATAGCATCAACTTCAATAGATAATTGTTCACATGCTTTTTGCCTATTCGTTGTTGCACTACAAATTGTATTTAGAGTTTTTACCTCTTTGTTATTTGCTTTAATAATATCTACAATTTTTAAAAAATGATCTTCTTTATTTGTTGTTTGAGATACTATTAATACTTTATTTAATTTTATAATCTTATGAGCATCTTCTATATTATTTATAATAATAGCTTTATTCTTACACCATCCATTAATTCCAATAACTTCTGGATGATTAGAATCTCCAATTATAATTATATTATATCCCTTTTCCATAAATAATTGTACATTAGAATGAATTTTTTTTACATAGGGACAAGTTGTATCTATTATTTCTATATTTTTATTCTTAAAATCATTAATAACTTCTTCTCCTACACCATGGGATCTTATAATTATACGACCTGATTCAATCTCCGATATATTTTTAATAGGTATAATTCCTTTTTTAGTCAAAGCTTCTACTGCTTGACTATTGTGTATTAATGGTCCATATGAATATAGGTTTTTATTAGATTGATTGACTTCTAAAACAGCTAGTTCTATAGCTCTTTTAACGCCAAAACAAAAACCAGAATGTTCTGCTTGTATTATTCTCATATTACCTCCATATTATCTTTTAAACTATATATTTCTTTAAGAACTTTTTCTCCTTTTAACTTATAATCTTCAGAAGAGAGTCTTTTGTTATAGCTTTCAGTAAATTCTAACTTTTCTCCGATATAAATATTAATCTTTGAAAAAGGTTTATAACTGGTTTCTATATATATTGGTAATATTGGAGTTTGTGTTCTTATACTTATTAAAGCTATTCCTGGTTTTGCATTATTTAAGTCCAATTTTTCAACTCTTGTTCCTTCTGGAAATATTCCTAAAGTTGAATCATTATTTAAAATTTTAGTAGAAGTTCTTATTGTAGAAAGACCAACACCATCTCTATCTACAGGAAAAGCTCCTAATTTCAAAAAAATATAATTTAAAAATTTATTTTCAAACAGTTCTTTCTTTCCCATCCAATGAATTTGATTTGGAAATATTATCGTTAAAATAATTGGATCAAAAATATGAATATGATTTGAACAAATAATTAATTTTTCATTATTTATAAGTTCGTTTTCGTTTATTATATTTATTCTATATATTATTTTAAACAATACTGATACTATTGATTTTATTATTTTATAAAACATAAGAATTACTCTCTATTATATTTAATATTTTCAATATAGATTCACTTTTTGTTAAATTTGTATTATCTATTAATATAGCATCTTCAGCTTTCTTCAATGGTGCTATTTTACGATTACTATCTTTACAGTCTCTTTCTTCAATTTCTTTTTTTAATTGGTCTAAAGATACACTTGCATCTTCTTTTTCTAAGTCATTAAAACGTCTCTTTGCACGTTCTTCAAGACTAGCAGTTATAAAAAATTTGAAGTCTGCATTTGGTAGAACCACTGTACCAATATCTCTACCATCCATAACTATTGATTTATTAGATGCTATTTCTCTTTGTAGCTTTAACATATAATTTCTTACATTTTTTAAACTTGCTACCGTAGAGACTTTTTTACTAATTATATTTTTTCTTATTTCTTTATTAATATTAATGCCATCTAAATAAATTTCATTATCTTTAAAACTTATTTTAGTGCTATTGAGTAGATTGTTCATTTCGAACTCATTTTTAATATCAACATTGTTTTCTAATATCTTATATGTTAGTCCTCTATACATTGCTCCAGTATCTATATAATTTATATTCAATCTATTAGCTATTTCTTTTGCTATAGTACTCTTACCTGAACTGGCAGGACCATCTATAGCTATAGATATTTTATCTCTTATCATATCTACTCTCCTCTTATATCAGGTCTTAGTTTTTTTGCATCTTTTAAGTATATATGTTTTGCTTTTTTTTGTTTTAAATTACTCTTATAAAGCAAATTAACTCTAATACACTTATTTAAACTGTTTTCAACATTCATTTCTTGAAAACACATAAGACCTGCCGAAGTATATCCTAGCTCTCTAGCAGCCCTTGCAGGATAGACCTTGTTTAAGTCTTCCGTGCAAGTAAAAAATATACTTATAACATTTTCTCTTTTTATGTTATTAGTTTTTTCTATAATCTCTATCAATTCTTTAGTACCCTCTAATATTTCTTTTTTATCATTAAAAGAAACAGTAGTAGCACCTCTTATTGATATAATACTCAAAAAAACCACTCCTTCTTATAATTATATAATAAAAACATGAATTAAACAAGTTTTTATATAGAATAGATTCTTATAATAGGTCTAAATGCTATTTCCTGCTAAATATCCTGTGGAATATGCTATTTGTAAATTATATCCACCAGTTAAAGCATCTACATCTATTATTTCACCTGCAAAATATAAACCTTCAATTATCTTAGATTCCATTGTTGAAGGATCTATTTCTAAAGTATCTATTCCACCAGAGGTTACTATGGCCTCTGAGATATCCCTAAATCTTTTGAAAGTCATAGGTAACCCTTTTAACAAATTCAAAAGTTCCTTTCTTTCATCCTTATTAATTTGGTGAACTGGTTTATCAAGATCTATATTTGCTTTATTTAAAATAGGCTCTCTTAATTTCATAGGCAATAAATCATCTAAAGAGTTCTTTACAAATTTATTGTTATATTTATCAAAATCTCTTAGAATTCTATTATCAAGTTTTTCAAAATCTAATGCTGGTTTTAAATCAATATATATATTGATTTCTGAGTTTAAGTACTTATATAGATATGTGCTCATAGATAGTACTATGGGACCAGATATTCCATAATGAGTAAATACCATTTCTCCAAAATCATTATATATTTTCTTACCATTTGATTTTGCTGTTATTTCTACATTTCTTAAAGAAAGCCCTTGTAATTTCTTTATATAACTATCATGAACTTCAATTGGGACTAATGATGGCAATAATGGTGTTATATTATGTCCTAATCTTTTTGCAATTCTCAATCCTTCACCATCAGATCCTGTTTTAGGATAACTAATACCCCCAGTACATAAAACAACATTATCATAGATGAAAGTATTCTTGTTGACTTTTATCTTGAATTTATCTTTTTCTCTTTCAATAGTTTTTATATTAGAATTTAATCTTATATCAACATTTCTTTCTTTTAGTAATTTCCAAAATACATTTATTACATCAGAGGATTTATTACTCTGTGGAAAAACTCTATTACCTCTTTCAACTTTTGTTTTTAATCCATTATCATTTAATAATTTTAATATATCCTTATTTGTGTAAGTATATAGACTACTATACATAAATTCTTTGTTACTCATAATATTATTAAAAAAGTCTTCTATGGGACTTGCATTAGTTATATTACATCTACCTTTTCCAGTAATAAATAATTTCTTCCCAATCCTATCATTCTTCTCAAATAATGTCACATTATGTCCCTTATCCGATGCTGTAATTGCTGCCATTATACCAGCTGGTCCTGCACCAATTACAGCAATCTCTTTATTCATTTAAATCTCCTTCTAAATGAGAAGTATCATTATAAGTAATCAATACATTATTATAATCTCTAACTTCTACAATACTTAAACTAACATTACCCATAGCTAGATTTTTATAATTATTTAAAGAAGTATTTAATAAACTAAGTATCATAGTTTTTAAAGCTGTTCCATGAGATACAATTAAAATATTTTTACCTTTATTTACATTTATTATTTTTTTAACTTCACTTCCAACTCTATTTTCTAAATCATGGATTGTTTCACCCTTAGGTATCTCTAATAATTCTGGTGATTTTACCCACTTCAAATAATCTTCTTTATGTTCTACTAGTATATCATTAAATAATTCACCTTCCCATATTCCAAAATTCATTTCTTGCAAATTAGAATTTTTAATTGGAATCATATTCTTTTCATTTGCAATGGTTAATGCTGTCTCATAAGCTCGGGTTAAATCACTGGAATATATAATATCTATATCATGATTTTTTAGTCTGTTTGCTAATTTAGCTGCTTGTAATTTACCATTTTCCGTTAATAATGAGTTCTTTTGACCTTGAACCTTATTTATTATATTCCATTCTGATTCACCATGTCTTACAAAGTAAATTCTTGTTGTTTCTGCCATAATTACACTTCCTTTATTAATTATTATTAGATTTTTCTAAACAATACAGTATTGGAGGATTATTTATTTGGTTTATAAATTCATTTTTTAAAACATTATAATCTTTTTGATTTATTTTTCTTAAATATTCTTCCAATAATTCCTTTTCATCCATACCTGTCTTATGACCTGGATATGCAACTATTAATAACAATCCATTGTTTTTTAGTATTTTAAGAGTTTTTTCAATGCTTTCCAAAGTTGTATTAATACTAGTTGTAATGCTCTTATCTCCCTTAGGTAAATAACCCAAATTATATATTGCTAAATCTATATTTTTATTTATATATCTATCTATATTTTCATGACCATCTAATATTAATTCTACTCTGTTAATTAGTCCTTTTTTATTTAATTTAGAATAAGTATTATCAATTGCGGTTTGTTGAATGTCAAAAGCGATTACCTTACCTTTTTCACCAACTTCTTTTGCTAACAATAAAGTATCATTTCCATTGCCCATAGTGCAATCAACAACTGTCATTCCTTTTTTCACATATTCTTTAATTAATTTTCTTGATAACTTTAATACACTGTAGATTTTATCATAAGCCATTAAAACACCTCATATCTTTTTTAAAAAATCCACTTCTTCATTATTAAGATGTCTCCACTTTGATTCCTGTAAATTTCCAAGTTTTAGATCTCCCAAGCTAATTCGCTGAAGTTGTTTAACAGGATGTCCTATTGCTGCACACATTTTTCTAACTTGTCTATTTCTTCCTTCGTGTATTGTTATTTCTAAAACAGATTCATTTTTATTTTTATTTAATATTTTAATTTTAGCCGGAGCAGTAACATAGTCTTCAATATCTAATCCTTTAGAAAAAATCTCTAATTTATTTTCATTAGGTATTCCTTCAACTAATGCTAAGTATGTTTTATCCACTTCAAAACTTGGATGAGTAAGTTTATGTGTTAGTTCACCATCATTTGTAATCAGCAGAAGTCCACTTGTGTTTTTATCTAATCTACCTACAGGGTAAATCCTTTCATTTATACCATCTATTAAGTCTGTAACTATTTTTCTATCTTTTTCATCTCTCAAAGTAGTTACATATCCTACCGGCTTATTTAGTAATATATAAACCTTGTTTTCCTCTAATTCTATATATTTGTTATCAACTTGTACTTTGTTTTTTGTTTTATCAATTTTTGTTCCTAACTCAGTTACTATATTTCCATCAACTTTTACTCTTCCATCTGTTATTAGTTTCTCTGCTTTTCTTCTTGAGGTAATGCCACATCTGGAAATATATTTTTGTAAACGCATCTTAACCCTCCTCAGAAACTTCTTCTTTAAATACATCTTCTTTTATTTTATCCTCTATTTCTAGTTCATCTATTAGTGGAGGCAATCTATCTAAATTTTCTAATCCAAAAGTTTTAAGAAATTTATCTGTTGTTCCATAAATTATAGGCTTACCAACTCTATCTAATCTCCCTCTTTCTTCAATCATCTCTTTATCTAAAAGAGTATATATTGCAGTATCACATTTAACACCACGTATAGTTTCTATTTCCGATTTAATTACTGGTTGTTTATATGCTATTATGGAAAGTGTCTCTAATGCTGCATTTGATAAACTACGTTCTTTTTTAGGTCTTTTTAATTTTTTTATCCATTTGTAGTGTTCCGATCGAGTACCAATCTGATAAGAATCATTTATTTTTATAATTTGTAATCCTCTCATATTATAATTAAATTCATCTTTCATCTCATCTATTATTTCTTTTGCTTCTTTTTTGGATAAATCTAATACAGAAGAAATATCTGAAATTTCTAATGGATCACCCCACGTAAAAAGTAATGCTTCTATTATAGCTTTAATTTCTTTTTTATCCAATTTACGTATCCTTATCCTTTCTTTTTATAATTAATATATCAGTAAAATCTTTTTTTTGTTTTACTTCAATAAATTCAAGTCTAATCAATTCTAACAAGGAAAGAAAATAAGTTATTACTTCTTCCACATTACTATTAGAATCTAGTAGTTCTGTAAAATTAATATTATCTTTTAAAGTTAACTGATGTCTAATAGATTCAATACAGTCTTCTAATGTATACTCTTCTCTTTGTATTTCATTTATAGATAATAATATTTCTTTTTTTTCTCTGTTTTTAAGTATATTATTAACAGCTTTTAATAACATTGATATGTCCATATTCTCTACTACTATTTCAATGTTATTTTCAAATATATCTTCTTTTGGCTTATAGTATACTTTTCTTTGAACCACTTCTTTAACTCTAAGTTCTTTAGAAACCGTTTTATATTTTTTATACTCTATTAGTCTTTTAACTAATTCTATTCTAGGGTCTATCTCTTCTATTTCCATTTGTTCATCAATTGGCTTTTTAGGCAAAAGCATTTTAGATTTTATTTCTATTAGAGTTGATGCCATAATCAAAAATTCACTTGCTATCTCTAAATCTAATTCTTCCATTCTCTTTAAATATACTAAAAATTGTTCTGTTATAGTATTTATTGGTATATCATAAATATCAATTTCCGCTTCATTTATCAAATGAATTAGTAGGTCCATTGGTCCTTCAAATATATCTATATCTATTTTATAACTCATTTTATCAACCTCTATCCTTAAAAGACAATATTTATTAAATAAGTATTTCACTTTAATAATTCATAGAATTTATTGGCACAGGCTTACCCAATCAAATCTATATATTAATTGGATTCGAATCCAATCTCTCTTATTATTTTGCTAAAGTCCAAGGTTTAACTCATACTATTCTTTTATAAATCATTTTTTTATTATTATTCGCTTTTTTCGAAATAATAAATGATTGCTCAACTTTTTCCTTTGCTTTCAATAAACTTGGCTTGTCATTTGTATATAGGGTAAATATTTTCTCATTAATTGAAATCTTATCATTAACTTTTTTATTTAATAAAATCCCAGCAGCTAAATCAATCTTAGAAGACATATCTTCTCTGCCAGCACCTAGTATCAATGAAGCCTTGCCTATATCTTCTGCATCTATTGATGAAATATAACCTTCTTCTTTACTTTTAATTTCCATTGAATATTTACCCTTATCAAGTAATTGAGTATCTTTAATATATAAACTATCTCCACCTTGAAGCTCTACCATTTCTATTAATTTATTATATGCTTTCTTATTTTCTATAACTTCTTCTAATTGGATTCTAGCTTGTTCTCTTTCTTTAAATTTTCCAGATAATAATAATATTTCTATACCTAGTGCCATGCAGAGTTCATATAAATCTTCTGGTCCATTCCCTTTCAATGTCTCTATGGCCTCTATAACTTCCAAATTATTACCTACAGCATAGCCTAAGGGTTCATCCATATTTGTTATTAAAGCTGTGGTATCTCTTCCATAAGCCTTGCCAATTCTCACTAATTCATTAGACAATTGAATGGCATCATCTAAGTTTTTCATAAATGCTCCAGATCCTAATTTTACATCAAATACTATTCCATCAGATTTTATTGCTAGTTTTTTACTCATTATACTACTAGCAATTAATGGTATACTATCCACAGTAGCTGTTACATCTCTTAATCCATATATTTTTTTATCCGCAGGAGCTATATTACCTGTTTGACTTACTATAGATATATTTATATTATTTATATTATTTATAAATTCTTCATAATTCAATTCAAGATTTATTCCTTTAATAGCTTGTAACTTATCTATTGTTCCACCTGTATGGCCTAATCCTTTTCCAGACATTTTTGCAAATGGAATACCACAGGCTGCTATCATAGGGCCTAATATAAGTGTAACAGTATCCCCTACGCCCCCTGTAGAGTGTTTGTCAATTACTCTGCCATTAATCCCAGACATATAAAATATATCACCAGAATCAATCATAGATTTAGTCATATTAAAAGTTTCTTCTTCATTCATTCCATTTAAATAAATAGCCATTAATAATGCTGACACTTGATAATCTGGGATTAAACTCTTAGTATAATCCTGAATAAAAAAATTCACTTCTTTTTCTGTTAAGGGATTACCGTCTCTTTTTTTTTCTATAATATCATACATTCTCATATTATCACCTCTTACATTCGATTAAGTGTATTAAGAACTAATTGCTGGAACTCCTTTTTTACTTTTTGTGAAGTTTCAACTACTTCTTCATGATTCAATGGTTTATCTAATATACCTGCTGCCATATTTGTAATACAAGAGATTCCTAATACTCGAACATTCTCATGATTCGCAACTATTACTTCTGGTACTGTTGACATTCCAACAGCATTAGCTCCAAGAATTCGTGAGAGTTTAACCTCTGCAGCTGTTTCATAAGTAGGTCCTGTAAACCAAATATAATTCCCCTCTCTTATATTTAAATTTAGTTTTCCTCCTTCTTCTTTAGCTATCTCTATATATTTCCTATCATATGGATTAGACATATCAAGAAATCTAGGTCCTAATTCCTCATAATTTTTTCCTATTAATGGATTTTGACTAGTATAGTTTATATGATCCTTTATTATCATAAGGTCTCCTGGTTTAAAGTTTTTATCCACTCCTCCTGCAGCATTGGTAACAATTAAGCTTTTTATGCCTAAACGAATTAAAACTCTAACAGGTAAAACAACTTCTTTTATATCATAACCTTCATAAAAATGAAATCTCCCTTGCATAGCAACTACATTTTTTCCTGATAATTTACCAAACACCAATTGACCTTCATGTCCTTCCACTGTTGATATAGGAAAACCTGGTATATCTTCATATTTTATTTTTATAGGGTTTTCTATCCTATCAGCTAAGTCACCTAACCCTGAACCCAATATAAGTCCTATTTCTGGCTTTATATCTATTTTTGTTTTTATAAAATCATTCGATTGAACTATTTTATTCATAATAACCTCCTAAGCTCTTGGATGAGTATTTTTGTATATTTCTCTAATGTTTTTATTTTCAGACGTTAATGCATATAACTGAGTTGTAGATATATCTGAATGACCTAATATTTTCTGTACCGTTTTCAAATCAGCACCATTTTCTATCATATGTACAGCAAAAGATTGCCTTAATATTTGTGGTGTAACTTTTTTTTCCAAACCTGACTTCTTCTCATATTCTTTTATATTTTTCCATAAACCCTGTCTACTTATTCTTGCTTTATTTCTATTTAAGAAAAGAGCTTCTGATTTAGAGTTTTCTTTATATACTTTTAAATATCTTTCAAGATAGTTAATTGCTATACTACCTATCGGAATTGTTCTTTTAACTCTAGAATTTATTTTTATAATCTCTAAATCAAAATCTATGTCTGATCTATCTAATGATATTAATTCATTTATACCTATTCCTGTAGAATAGATCAACTCTAACATAGCTCTGTCTCTTAGGCCTTTTAAAGTATTTAAATCTGGCTGTTCTAATACTAACTCAATTTCTTCTATTGTTAAAACTTCTGGTATTTTCTTTTGAATTTTAGGTGTTTTTAAATTAATCATTGGATCTTCTGAAATATAACCATTATTTAATAAGAATTGATAAAAAGATCTGATAGAAGATATATTTCTAGCTATTGTTGATGTTGCCTTTCCATCTTTTTGTAACTTCATTAAATATTTAAGCACAATAGTTTTATTTGTTTTTTTAATATCCTTAATATCTTCATTATTTAAGTAGTCTCCATATCCACCAATATCTCCTATATATGAATTCATAGTGTTTTTGCTAGTATCACTATTATTTCCCATATAAATAGTATATTCATTTATTAAATTCTTTAGCATATAATAATACCTTTTTCTTCTAAGAAATTACGAGCCATGTGTAATCCTATAATTGTTTTACCATCTGCTATTTCTCCTCTTTTAATTTTTAAGAATATATCTTTAAATTTCATAGAAGAGTTCTCTATATATTCCCCTTTTTCCAAATTTCTTTCCCCTTTTATCAAGTCGGTTGCTAAAAATATATGCATTTTTTCAGTTGTTATTCCAGGAGATGGGTAAAACTCAAAAAGATATTCTAGTTTACCCGCATCATAACCTGTTTCTTCTTTTAGTTCTCTCTTTGCAGTTTCCCTCGGTTCTTCATTGATTTCTAATTTACCTGCTGGTATCTCCAATAAAAACTTCTCTATAGGTTTTCTATACTGCTTAACCAATAAAACCTCTTTCTCATCAGTTATAGCTACTATAGCTACTGCGCCTGGATATTCAACAATCTCTCTTTTTGAATATCTCATATTAGGTAACTCAACAGTGTCAACTCTTAATCCTAATATTCTGCCATCATATATTTTCTCTGATTTCATAGTTTTTTCTTCTTCTAACATAAAATCCCCCTCTAACTTATTTAAATAACTTTAATACATAATTTCCTACAGCACCAAATGTTTGAAAATATTCATTATCCGAATGGATATTGCGTCCCATTGTTTTTATATCTAGTTCAAAAAAATCTAAAGCTTCATCAATTCCTTCAGTATTTTCAAATATTAAATTGTGTTTTTTATTTAAATCATTCTCATCTATTTGCTTTTTTATTTTATCACTATTTATTTTTTTAAGTTTTGGTAAAACAACATTTGATTTTGTTTTAGCTATTTCTTTTAATACAGTTATACTATGATGACTTAGGCCATTATGCCTATCTCTTTTGTCTTTAAAACTAATCCTAGGAACAACTATAGGATCCCCGCCTAATGTGTTTACAGCATCTATTTGTGTTCCCTGATCTATACCTGAAAAACCATATTTCGTTCCAGTTCCAACTATCCCAGGGCCCATGGTAATAATAGTAAGATCACCTTTTAAGATTTCTTTTGATGCAATAAGACCTGTATATATATTTGTACATTCAAAGTCCCCACCAAAAGCATGTCCTATAGTTATAGTATTATCTATAATTTTTTTGTTTTTCAAATCTCTAACCGTATTACTAAAACCTATAGGTAATGCTCCTGAATCAGTCATAATATAATTAATTTTAATATCCCTTTTATTATATTTCATCATAGCAGCTATGGGTGCTAACATACTATGTAATGTACCTATTATTACAGGATGTTTATTTAATGTTTTAAAGTTTTTTATACTATCATGATAAGGACTATCTTCTTCTTCAACTGTCAAAAATCTCATTTGATTTGGTGTATATCTATTTTTCATAATATGTCCCTTACCATTTAATTGCTTTGAGGGATTAGAATGATTATACATGACAAAGTGTTGTCCTCCTGTACCTAGTCTTAAATTGACTGCCGTAGTGTTTAATACAACTATATCATCTAATTCAACTTCTCCTGTTATTTGATTGTAATTAATCGCTTTTGATATTTTATTTCCAATTTCTACTTGTATCCATGTAACATCTTTATATTTTTCTTCTATGGATTTAACTATTCCATTTTCATAACTAATCATATTTTATCTTCCTATCATATCTATATAGTTTAATACTTTTGAATTTTTTATTATTTTTGTAAAAGATACTTTTTCTGCTATTAGATGTAAAATCAACAAAATTACAACTATAAGTAATTTTGTATATATATTAAATGTATTTGCAAAATAAAATCCCAGTGTATATCCTAAAACATTAGATCCTGTATCCCCCATCATAACTTGAGCTTTCAAATCATATTTCATATATATTATTAAACTTCCAATTAAAGAATATAATATATAGTTATACTCTACATTAAAATTTAAGATTATTGACACAAATGATATGGATATAAATAGCTTTCCTGCTCTTCCTGGTCTTAAATCAAATAAATTCATAAAGTTTGTTAATAAAGCTATTAATAAAGCATTAATAACTATATTAAACAAACTATTAGAGAGGTAAGTACTTACATACATAGCTATAAATCCACCTAATAGCGCTTTAATATTCCCAGTAGTTAACTCTCCTTTTAAAAAAGCACCTAAATGACCTCTCAACCCTTTATATTTATCATCACCTATTGTATCATCAATTAATCCTAATAATCCTATGAATATAAAACCAATTAAATATACAATTAGAAACTCATCCTCTAAAGATAGAAATATTTTCAATATTCCCAATGTAAGAGTTTGAGAAAATAAGAAAGTTAATCCCATAGCTGTTGGTATTTTTATATTTTTATAATTCAAACACACTAAATTACTCTCCCCTACCATTTTTATTAACATTGGTAGAAATAGATGTGTTAGAATTATGGATATAAAAAAGCTAAATAAAAAAACAAAATTCATCTAATCACCTTCCATATCCTTTAAATTTCATTATCATAAGAGTCTTTAGTATATCTTTAAATTGTTTACCCCTATGAATAAAACCTTTTATACTTCTATCTGTATATCTATGACTCATAATAACTGGAATTTCTAAAATTTTAAAGCCCATATTCAAACTTTGAATAGTCATTGCAATCTCGATTCCATAACTGTCAGGAATATATTTAATTTTCTCTAAAACTTCTTTCGTATAAAATCTTTGACCTGATAGTGTACTGTCTATTTCTTTACCAGTGAAATATTTAACACCTTGCTTTGCAAGACTCTTAACCAGTCCTAATCCACCTTTTTTATCTGTCATTGTCTTTGCTTCTGGAAATTTTGCAATAGTAATATCTGATTTACCCTCTATAACTGGCTTTATTAATTTTAATGCTTCACTACTAGTTTCCCTAAGATCACCATCTATTAAAAGTAAATAATCATAATTAATATTACTTAAAGCATATTTTATAGCATATCCTTTACCCTTGTTTTTTTCGTAACTTAATGTTAATATTCCATCTATCTTGTTTAAAACGTCTATAGTATTATCTGTTGACCCATCATTAACAATGACAAGTTCATCAACCTCTTTTATCTTTTTTAAAAATTGTATAGTTTCTTCAATAGTATCTTCTTCATTATATACTGGTACTATACAAACTATTTTTTCTTTTTTTTTCATATTAGCTCCTTATTTAATAGGTAAAATACTTTCTGCTGTACCCTTTATCCCAAAATGACCTCCTTTACCTTGTAAAGACAATATCATTGCTATTTTTCCTATTTTTGTTTCCACATTATCTATTGTTGATATATTGTATTCCTTATATTTTCCTATATAAGATTTTTCTGATATAGATTTCTCAACACCTAATATTTGAATGTTTTCTTTTTTACAGAAATCTATTATATTTTTATCTATAGATGTGTCACTGGAATTTTTATTAAAAGATCCTCCAGCTATTATTATAATATCTATTTTATCTGAATAATTACCCAGTATATCAATATATCCTTCTTCTTCTAATTTAATTAGCTCTTCTTGATTTCCCCCATAAACAATATTACTCATAATATTATTTATTAGTTTTTTGTCCATATTTTCTTTTATTAATTTATTATTTATTGTAGTTATATTAGATAAATTCGCCCCTGCAAATTCTAAATCTCTACCTATTCCTGAAATAACATAATCAGAATTACTTTCAATTATAGCTATATTAAATCCAGATAATCTCTCAGGTAAAATATAATTATAACTACTGTCTATAAACTCATTTTTATTTTTCTCATTAGCTTCTAGTTTTTCATTAATAGATATAAGATTTTGGTTTTCTTCGGTTATTGTTTCAAAATTAGATTCCACAATTTCAATTAAACCTTCTTGTCTTTCTGTTATAAAATCCTCTGTATCCATTGCAAATCCTATATATATACCTAGTCCTAAGGCTGTAAAAATTGCTACTATGGATACTACATAAAATTTCATACTTGGTAACATTTGATTTCCTCCTTAAATTCCTAATAATAATCTTATTCTTATTTTCATAAGAGTTATAAAGCTCCTAGTAATTGGATTCAATAATGTTAGTACTATTACTGGTATTAATGCTGCTAATATTATGAATCCTAAATATTTAGGATCAAAGCTTGATCCATATAACTTATTTACCCCTCTTGCATCCACCAATCTATCTCCCACTTTAAGTCTTACTAAAAATGTACTAGCCATACCTGGTCTTCCTTTTTCTAGAAAATCAATCATATTTGTATGAGTTCCCAATGCAACTATTAAATCTGCATTTTTTTCATAAGATAAAAGAAGAGCTATATCTTCACTAGTTCCAGGTGAAGGATATATAATTGGTTTTATACCTAGTTTTTCAACTCTATCTACACCAGGTGCTTCACCATCTTTAAAAGCATGAACTATAACTTCTTTGGAAGCTTTTAAGCATTCATCAGAAACACTATCCATATCTCCTATTATTATATCAGGAATATATCCAAATTCCATAAGTGCATCACCCCCACCATCAACACCAATCAATATAGGTTTTATTTCATCAATATAGGTTTTAATGGTTGCTAAATCTCTTTTATAATCCATACCTCTAACCACAATTAAAACATGTTTGGAATCTATATTCGTTTTAATTTTAGGAACTTTAACATGTCCAGTAACCAATCCTTTTTCTTTTTTAGCATATTCTAAAGTATTCTCTATAAATCTATCTAATTCTAAATCTAAATTATCTGTACCTTCTTCCAACATACTATATATATCATCTTCTTTTAGATGCCTGTAATTTGTTATTGTTTTATCATTTAATAGTATCCTTCCACCCCATATCTCTATAATATCTCCCTCTTTAATAGACTCTAATTCTTTGAGATTTTCAACCTCAAAAATAGGTATAGAATTTTTAATTAAAACTTCTGGACCACGATTAGGATATTTTCCACTAATAGTTTTTTCTGTATTTATTATACAGGAAATACCTTTTTCAACCAAGGACAAGGCTGCTATTTCATCTAAGTCTTTATGAGATATTAAAGCTATATCTCCAGAATCCAGTCTATCTGTTAGATTCTTAGTCACTTTATCCCTTTTAACTCTTCCTTTAATATACATAGATTACCTCCATTATGTATGATTTCAACCCTTTAAACTTTCAGACATCTGAATCATTTCTAATGCATGTTTAAGTGTAGTGTCTGTTAGGTCTACCCCACCAATTAATCGGGCTAATTCTTCGACTCTTTCCTCAAGATTTAACTTGTGTATATAAGAGCCAGTCTTATTATCAGATACCTCTTTACCTATTACATAATGACTATCAGCTAAGGCTGTAATCTGCGGTAAGTGAGATATACAAATTACTTGATGATTCTGTGAAATATTATAAATTTTTTCTCCTACTATTTGAGCTGTTCTACCTGAAATACCCGTATCAATTTCATCAAATATCATGGTTTGAATATTATCATATTTTGCCAAAATACTTTTAAAAGCTAACATTATTCTAGACATTTCTCCTCCTGATGCAATCCTAGAAAGAGGTTTCAAACTTTCACCTATATTAGGTGAGATTAAGAATTCTATTCTATCCAATCCGTTTAATACATAATTATCTAATCTTTTAAAGTCAACTTTAAATTTAATTTCATCCATATTTAATAATTCTAACTCATTTTGAATTAAAACTTCTAATTTTTTTGCAATATCTTTTCTCATACTTGTTAAATTTTCACCCTTGGAATTTAATATAGATTCTATTTTTAAAATCCTAGACTTAACTTCTTTTATTTCCTTTTCTTGATTTAATAGAACTTCTAATCTCTTTTTTGCATTGGATTCATAATCCAATATTTCTTCTATTGTATTTCCATATTTGTTTTTCAATCTATTTATAAAATCTAGTCGTTTTTCTAATTCCATAAGTTGTTCATTACTAAAATTTATATCTTCTATGAAATTTATACATTCTAAGTTTAAATCCTTTAATTCATATTGTAAACTTTTGAATCTTTTAAATATTTTATAAATATCTTTATCTAAATCATTAATTTTCTCTAATTCAATAGAATGACTATTTATTTTATCAATTATTCCAATTGACTCAAAGTCATTGCCATTAAAAGAATTAAATACATTTGAAAATACTTCTATTATATTATTAACGCTCTTCATTTTTTTATATTCATTTTCAATATTTGCATCTATTGCAATATCCAAATTAGCTTCCTGTATCTCATCAATTTGAAAGTTAAGCATATCAATTTCTCTATCTCTTTCCATAAGATTCAAGGAGATACTATCTAAATGTTGTTTTTCTTTTTCTAATAATTCATAATTATATTTAAAAGCTTCTTTAACTTCCCTAAAAGATTTATCTCCAAAAGAATCTAAAAGTATTCTATGATTACCTATATTTAATAATGATTGGTTTTGATGTTGTCCAAAAATATCAACTAAATTCCTTGTTATATTGTTTAGCATTGATAAATTTACATTTTTACCATTAATCTTCGAAAGACTTGGTCCTGTTTTAGAAATTTCCTTGCTTATTATTAATAATCTATCAGAATCTACTATAATTCCATATTCTTCCAACAAGCAATCTAAATCATTAATATTATCTAAAAAAAATACAGCTTCTAATAATGATTTTTCTTCACCAGTTCTTATGAAGTCTTTATTAGATCTAGAACCTAGTAAGATACCTAATGCATCTATTAATATGGATTTACCTGTTCCAGTTTCTCCTGTTATTATATTAAGTCCTTTAGTAAATTTAACATTTAAATCTTCTATTATTGCAAAATTACTAATATTAAGTTCTAGTAACATTTATTTCCTCCAATAATCTTTATTTTAAACTCCTATGAGATTTTTCTATAACATCTAATATATCTCTATCTTTTAATTTCTCTTGATTTATATCCTCTTTATTCTTAAAGTATAATAAAAATTCTATATTACCTTTTGCACCTGTTACGGGAGAGAAATCCAGTTTTTTTACATAGAAATCTATAGAGTCAATAAACTCTAATATTTCTTTTAAAACTTTAAAGTGAATATTTTTATCATTTATAATTCCACCTTCACCAACCTCTGATTTTCTAGCTTCAAATTGTGGTTTGACCAATGCTACTATCTCACCTGATTCCTTTAATAGTTCTTTTAATACTGGTAATACAAGTTTCAATGAAATAAAAGATACGTCTATTGTTATAAAATCCAGGTCTTCTTTTATATCCGATCTTTTAACCTCCCTAATATTAGTTCTCTCCATAACAACAACTCTTTTGTCATTTCTTAACTGCCAAGCTAACTGACCATATCCCACATCAACAGCATATACTTTTTTAGCACCCTCTCTTAACATGCAGTCTGTAAAACCTCCTGTCGAAGATCCTACATCCATTGTTACTTTATCCTCTAATCTTATATTGAAAAGTTTTATGGCTTTCTCTAATTTTAGCCCTCCCCTTGATACAAAATCATGTTTACCTTTTTTAATATATAAATCAGAGTTATTATCTATATTATGTCCTGGTTTATCTACTTTTTCATCATCAGCATAAAATAATCCTTGCATTATTAAACTTTGAGCCTCTTTTATATTTTTTACCATTCCACTTTCCAAAAGTACTTTATCCGCTCTCTCTTTCATCTATTTCTCCTTATTATTTTTTCTCATCTTTTTATCTTTTTTTTCTTTTATATCTTTCTTGTCCTTTAATAAATTTATACCAAATTTTTCATCTAAAAAATATAATATTTTAGACACAAAGAATATTATTTCTTCATTATAATTCATTCCTAGGTCTTTTCCAAAAGCTTTTCCCCCAACTGTTAATGAAGCTACTAATGAGGTTAACAATATTGACAATACAACACCATTTAAGTCTTTATATATCGTTATTACATTAAACATTATATTTGTACTTATAGCCCCAGAAATTATTCCACTTATATCTCCTATAACATCATTACAAAAGTTTGATACCTGTGATGCATTTCTTACCAATTTTATTGCATGTCTGGCTTCTTTGATTCTATTTGAAGCCATTGAGTGAAAAACTTGTTCTCCACCAGTTGCCACAGCAATACCTATGACATCAAAAACTATACCTATTAAAACAATCGATAATAAAACTATAAATGACATAAATACATTTAAATTTTCCACTAGTCTCTCACTCACTACAGTAAAAACTATAGCCATTAAAAAAGTCCAAATACTTATTAAAACAATCCATTTTATATTATATTTCTCTTTAAATGATTTTTTTTTCATTTAATCCTCCTTCAAAAATAAATAGCTGATAGCCCTAGGGCTATCAGCTATTTATTAAAGTGGTAATAATAAGTGTAAATCTTACGGCTTTGGTCCAGTAGGATTTCCCTAACAAAAACTATTTGTCGCCATAATAGCGGTTTCCCTTTAATTTCATTACTATCCTGTCACCACAGATAGAACTGGATTACCACTTAGGCCGCACTGTAATCCACAAATTATTTCTCTTTGAACAGTCTAGGAGTTTTCCTCAACAGCCATACTATCTCCTTAGCCTCTTTTGCAAAATAGGTTTCGGCAACAAAACCCAGAAGATTTTGGGCCCTGCTAAATCCTCTGGATGACCTGCCATCTGCCTGATTTCACTCAAGGCAGGCTACTCTGTTACTTTGTAACCTAGTACGTAACAGGTGTATCACATCTATTTTCTAGATATGTCTCCACGAAGGTAGGGTCATCGCCCGCATGCCTTTGCAGATCGCCCCATCCCCCTTACTCCCCACATAGACCCCCGACTGGGCGTCGCAAGCCTATACAAGAAACTTCATCGATATGCCCTTCAACGGATTTTTAGCCCCGTCTTCCAGAGTAGTTGTACTGACTAGAATACTGCACCAC
>JARIDA010000049.1 GCA_029257065.1 Tissierellaceae bacterium
ATATTCAAATAAGAGGGAACTTGGATTCAAGAGCAAAAGTCGGACATAGCCAAACAATGGATACTGTAACCTACGATTCGTTAGGAAATGAGTATAAGTTGACATTTGAGTTGGAAAAAATAGGAAATGATGGAAAATGGAATATGAGTTTAAATAGAGTTACTGATGTTGCTACGGGTAATTATGTTGAAAAAGGGGATAAATTCCCTAATTTTAGTAAGATTTTAACATTTGACAAAACTGGAAAATTAACACAAATAGGTGCTGATGATGTTTCAGGAGAGAGTAAGTTTATAAAAGTAGAATTAGAATTTAATAGTTTAGAATTTGATACTGACAAAGATAAAAAACCTCTTGCTGACTCATATGGACCAACTGGAGAATTATCAGATATTACAATTTTTGACCCTGATAACGCAGAAACTTACGAAAAACTAACTCAATATGCAATTGAAACAGACATTAAACCATATCGAATGAATGGTAATACTGCTGGAACATTAGGTGGGTTTTCTATTGACGGAACTGGAACTGTTATGGGTATATTTACTAATGGTGAAAGAAAAGCACTAGGACAATTGATGTTGACTAAATTTGACAATCCAGTTGGACTTGAAAAAGTTGGAAATAATACTTTTCTAGATACTAGAAACTCTGGAGAGCCACAAAATGGAGTTGCTGGAGGAAGAGGTTTTGGAGCTATTGATGGTGGAACACTAGAAATGTCCAATGTGGATATTTCACTTGAGTTTACTGAAATGATTACTACTCAGAGAGGTTTCCAAGCTAATTCAAGAATTATAACAACTTCAGATGAAATGTTACAAGAATTAGTTAATATTAAAAGATAAATTTAATTAACTTATAATAGGATTGGGTGTCCAATCCTATTATAATGATAAAGGTGGGAATAATGTGATAAAAGTAAGTAGACTTAATGGAAAAGAATTTGTTGTTAATGGAGAAATGATAATCTACATAGAAGAGACACCAGACACAGTTATTACCTTGACAAATGGTCAAAAAATAGTGGTAAAAGAAAAAGTAGATGATATAATAGAAAAGGTTATCAATTATAAAGGTAGAATATATAATTATGAAATTCAAGAAAAAATTAAAGGATAAGGAAGGAGGGAATATCTAAGTGGATATAGCAACGATTTTTGGTTTTGTACTGGTTATTGGTTTTACGGTTTCAAGTATAATGGAATCTGGAAGTATAGGATCTTTTTGGAATTTACCCTCTGTATTTATAGTTATAGGAGGTACTTCTGCTGCAACTATGTTGGCTTTTCCTATGGAAAACTTAAAAGATTTAGGTAAAGTAATAAAAAAAGCTTTTTTACATAAGCCTGTTGAACAAGATTTGATTATCAAAGAGATAATAGAGTTAGCAAATATTGCAAGAAAAGATGGACTTTTAGCTTTAGAGGAATATGGAAGTGAATCAGAAGATGAATTTATGAAAAAAGGAATTATGCTAATTGTTGATGGTACAGACCCAGAATTAGCTAGAAATATATTGGAAACAGAATTAATATTTTTAGAAGAAAGGCATTCTGAAGGTGTTGGAATTATAGATATGATAGGTGCAATTGCACCAGGTTTTGGTATGATTGGTACTTTAATAGGTTTAATAAATCTATTAAAAGATTTAGATGATCCATCTTCAATAGGGCCAAATATGTCAGTAGCTCTATTAACTACTTTTTATGGTTCTTTTATAGCTAGTGGAATTTGTCAACCAATATCCCAAAAATTAAATTTAAGAAGCGCAGAGGAAATACTTCTTAAAGAACTTATGTTAGAAGGCTTGTTATCAATACAAGCAGGGGAAAATCCTAGAACAATAGAAGATAAATTAAAAACATTTGTTTCACCAAAAGTAAGAAGAAATATGGATAAATTGGAACAGGCGGAAGGAGGCGCTTAAATGTCTAGAAGAAAGAAGGGCTCTCGAGGAGGAAAAGATTCCGGTCCGGATCCAGATGCTTGGATGGCAACTTATAGTGATTTAGTTACATTACTTCTGTGCTTTTTTGTGCTTTTGTTCTCTTTTGCAGAGGTGGATGCTGAAAAATTTAGATTGATTTCAGGAAGTTTAAAAGCTGCCTTTGACGGAGGGCCAGGAATACTAGAAGGTGGAGAAGGTATAATTGAACAGCCAATTCCTGAACCGCAAATAGAAGATAAATTGGATATGGATATTTTAGAAATACTAGGTGGAGAAGCAGATTTAAATGAGATTTATGATCAGTTAAGAGAATATGTAGAACAAGAAAATTTAGAAGAATTAATCAGTGTAGAAGCTGAAGAACGTGGTGTTGTTATAAGATTTAAAGATAATGTCTTATTTGACTCAGGTAGTGCTGAAATAAAGACAGGTTCAAAAGAATTACTTACAGCAGCAGCAGAAATTTTAAATAAATCTGAATTTATTGAGAAGCAGATAAAGATTGAAGGACACACAGATTCTGACCCTATAGTAAGTAAAACTATTAGATATCAAACCAATTGGGAATTATCTTCAGCCAGAGCAACCAATGTATTAAGATACTTAGTTGAAAATGAAGGAATGGCAGGGGAAAGAGTTTCCTCATCTGGTTATAGCTATTATAGGCCTATAGCTAAAAATGACACTGAAGAGAATAAAACGAGAAATAGAAGAGTAGATATAGTAGTATTAAAAGATATATATAAAGATTTAGAGCCAGAGGGAACGGAGTGATATAATGTCTAAAAAAGCAATGATAATAATTGGAGTATTAGTTGCAGTTATTATTATAGGATTCATACTAGGTTTTGTATTATTAAGGAGAAGTTCTACAAATTCATCAGAACCTGTAGATTTAGAAAAACATAGTATAACCATAGAAGAAATGTATAGTAATGTTAAAAATAGTAAAAAAATAGTAAAATTACAAATAAGTGTTGAGACTACAAATGAAAAAGAAGTGGAAATTTTGGCTAATAAGTCTTATTTAATAAAAGATATTGCAAATAAAATAATTAGAAATAGTGAAGAATCTGATTTAGCTGGGAAAGAAGGTCAGATTAAATTACAAGAACTGATCAAAGAGGAGTTACTAGAAATCTTTAAAAGTCAAACTATTTCTGATGTTTATTTCGATCAATATGTAATACAATAAGGAGGGGTTTAATTGTCTGAAGTATTATCACAAAGTGAAATAGATGCCCTCTTAAATGCTGTGAGCTCTGGAGAACTAGATGTTCATGAAATGAAAGAGCAGGATGAAGGGAAAAAGATAAAAAAATATGACTTTAAAAACCCTCAAAAAATTTCAAAAGAACAATTAAGAACTTTAGAAATAATCCATGAAAACTTTGGAAGGTATATGCAAACATTTTTAACAGGTTACTTAAGAACATCATCATCAGTAGAAGTTTTAACTGTGGATCAATTTGCCTATAGTGAATTTAGTAATGCAATAACTACACCAGCCTTTCTATCCATAATAGATTTCTATCCCTTAAATGGTGAAATATTAATAGAAATATCTAATGATTTAGCATATACTATGATAGATAGGTTATTAGGTGGAGATGGAAAAGAACAAGGTGATTTCAAGTCTTTTACTGAAATAGAGCTTACTCTTTTAAGAGATATTATGAATAAAATGATGGGAGATTTAACAACTGCTTGGGAAAATGTAATAGAATTAAAACCTGTACTAAATAAAGTAGAAGTAAATCCACAATTTGCTCAAATAGTACCACCAAATGAAACAATAGCATTGGTAACTATGAGTATAGATATTGGTGGAAAACAGGGTATGATGAATATTTGTTTACCACATATATTATTGAAACCAATAATTGATAAATTGAACACAAGATATTGGTTCTCTTCCTCTAGAACTGGAAATATTGAGGAAAGTAGAGAAATAATGGAAGAGAGAATAAATGACACTGTGGTACCAATAATAGCAGAATTAGGAAAAACAACCGTTACAGTAAAAGATATATTAAATATGAACAAAGGTGATGTAATAAAATTAAATGGAAGTAAGGAAGATAAAATAGGACTAAAAATAGGTAGTAATACAAAGTTTCAGGGTGAAATTGGTTCTATTGGAAATAAGTTGGCTGTTAAAATAAAAAAAGTAAAAAAAGAAGGTGAGACCATAAATGAGTGATGGCATGTTATCTCAAGAAGAAATAGATGCTCTATTAAAAGGAGAAAACTTAGATTCTGAGCCTGATAGTGTTGAAGAAGATTTAAATATTGAAGAAAACACAGAATCTGAAAATATGGGCGATAAAGAAGAAGTAGATGAGGATTATTTAGATATACTAACAGAGGTGGAGATAGATGCCCTTGGTGAAATAGGTAATATTAGTATGGGTACAGCTGCAACTACTCTAGCTACACTATTAAATCAAAAGGTTAATATAACAACGCCAACAGTTGAAATAACAACAGCAGAGAAATTAGCTCAAGAATATGAAGCACCTTTAGTAGCTGTAGATGTTAGTTATAGTAAAGGCTTAGAAGGTTCAAATATAATGATGCTAAGAACTGATGATGTTAAAATTATTACTGATTTAATGATGGGTAAAGAAGAAGTTGATATAGAGAGGGAACTAACAGAAATAGATTTAAGTGCTGTAAGTGAAGCCATGAATCAAATGATGGGTTCTTCAGCAACATCCCTATCTTCAATGTTAGATAAACAAATAGATATAAAACCTCCAATATCTGAAAAAGTTGTATTTTCTGAAGACAAAAAGAAAATAGATCTTTTAAAAGATGATGGACCACTTATAAAAATCTCTTTTAAAATGGAAATAGGAGAATATATAGATAGTAATATTATGCAGCTATTGCCAGTTGAGTTTGGAAAGAATATGATAGAAACTTTAATGGGAGGTGGAAGTGATTCTGAGGAAACCATTGAAGATAAAATAGAAGAAAATATAATTCCAGAGGAGTTTGTAGATAAAAAGCCAAAAGAAGAACCAATGGAAGAACAACAGGAAATGAGACAAGAAACTAGAAAAGAACAAACTAGGGTTCAAGAAACTACATCATATGACGAAGATCCTGTTTTGGTTTCTAAGCCTGAGTTTAAAAGTTTTGATAAAGAGGAATCATTTACAAATGGATCTGAAATAGACTTGGTTGGAGATATACCTGTTGAAATAACTGTGGAATTAGGTAGAACAAGTAAAAAAATAGGTGAGATACTTGAATTTGGTATGGGAACTATTGTAGAATTAGATAAATTGGTAGGAGAACCATTAAAAGTTCTAGCAAATGGAAAATATATTGCAAGTGGAGAAGTTGTAGTGATAGATGATAGTTTTGGTGTAAGAATAACTGATATAGAGAGAAATAAAAAAATATTATAGATAAAATAGGGGGTATTTTTAATGGCTAATGGGATACTTATAGTAGATGACGCTTCATTTATGAGAATGATGATAAAAGATATATTAACTAAAAATGGATATGAGGTATTGGGTGAAGCAGAAAATGGACTTCAAGCAGTTGAAAAATTCAAGGAATTATCTCCAGATTTGGTGATAATGGATATAACAATGCCTGAAATGAATGGGATTGAAGCAGTAAAAGAGATAAAAAAAATAGATAGTGATGCTACAATAGTAATGTGTTCAGCTATGGGACAACAAACCATGGTAATCGAAGCGATTCAAGCAGGGGCAAAGGACTTTATAGTAAAACCTTTCCAAGCTGATAGAGTTATAGAGGCTGTTAGTAAGGCCTTAAGCTAATGAAGAGATTAAAATTAATAATAATAAACTTAAGTGTATTATTATTAATATCTATGCCAGTATTTGCTGAAATAGATTCAAATGCTGGGAATTATAGTACATTTGGGATGATATTTAAATTAATATTATATATATTTATATTTATCTTAATAATTTTATTTGCACTATATGGAACGAGATTTGTAGCAAAAAACTTTAATGTAAACGCAAAAAGTAGATATATTAATATTATAGATAGTATTAGTATATCCACTAGTATGCGAATAATAATATTTGAAATCAATTCTATGATATATATAATAGCTATTAGCAATGATAAGGTTGAATTAATAGATAAATATGCTCTGGATAAATTTAATATTATTGAGAATGAAGATTTAGAACATAATATGAGTATGAAAGATAATCCTTTAATAGAAAAAATTATGAAGTTTATAGATAAGGAAGACAGAAATGAAAAGAAATATTAGAATTTTTATGATTGTTGTAATTTTAATAATACTTTCCACTAGTTTGGTATATGCAGAACCAACAGTCTCTTTATTTGGTAAAGATGTTATGTTAGAGGATAGTAATGACCCTGAAAATTTTGTGTTTTCAATGCAATTATTATTCTTATTAACCATATTAACATTAGCTCCATCAATACTTATTTTGATGACTAGTTTTACCAGAATATTGATAGTATTATCATTTATTAGAAGTGCAATGGGCTTACAACAAACACCTCCTAATCACGTGATAATAGGTTTAGCATTGTTTTTAACTTTCTTTATAATGGCACCAATTGCTACTCAAATAAATGATGAAGCAATTCAGCCATTTGTCTCGGAAGAAATAGAACAAGATATTGCTATAGAAAATGCGCTAGATCCAGTTAGAGAATTTATGTTTAAACAAACAAGGGATAAAGATTTAGGTTTATTTTTAAATATAAGAGGAATAAGTAATGTAGAAACCTTAGAACAAATTCCAACACATGTTTTAATACCTGGTTTTATAATATCAGAGCTTAAAACGGCTTTTCAAATAGGATTTATTATTTATATACCTTTCTTAGTCATAGATATGGTTGTAGCTAGTACACTTATGGCTATGGGTATGATGATGTTGCCACCAGTTATAATATCACTGCCTTTTAAAATATTATTGTTTATATTGGTAGATGGATGGAATTTAATCATAGAGTCATTAGTACTTGGATTTAGTTAGGAGTGATGTAGATGAGAGGAGATTTGCTAAAATTAGCACAAGAGGCAATACAGACCGTATTATTTGTATCTGCACCTATGCTTTTAATAAGTTTAATTGTAGGGCTTATAGTAAGTGTAATTCAAGCAGTTACTCAAATACAAGAGGCTACATTAGCTTTTGTTCCAAAAATTGTAGCTGTTTTTTTATCCCTATTAATATTTGGTCCTTGGATACTAGGAAGAGTTACTGAGTTTTCTCATAAAATCCTATCAAATATTAATTTGTATGTGTATTAGGTGATTATATGGAAGGTGTTTTAAATGAAATTTTTAGTATGTATGAAATTTTTCTTTTAGTATTTGTAAGGACTTCAGGAATATTTATATTTTCACCATTATTTAGTTCACAAAATGTATTGAATATAGCCAAAATTGGATTTACATTTGCTTTATCAATATTAATAACATTATCTTTCCCAGGCGGGATAGACTTATCTGGTGAAATTTTATTTATATTGATTTTCAAAGAACTTTTAATAGGTGTAATATTAGGATTTATAAGTTATATATTCTTCTCATCTTTTTATACTATGGGTCAATTAATAGATATGAAAATAGGATTTGGAATGGCAAATGTAGTAGATCCTCAGAGCAAGGCTCAAGTGCCGCTATCTGGAAACTTTTATTATATAATTGCTTTGTTATTATTATTGCTTATGGATGGGCACCATTTAATAATTACCGCACTAAAAGATAGTTATTTGGCAATTCCATTGGGAAGTTTTACATATGATATTGATACATTAAAAGTTATAATAAGTGGGATGGTACAATCTTTTGAAATTGCTTTTAAGCTAAGTACCCCCATAATAGCAATTATATTTTTGACAGATTTGGTTTTAGGAGTTTTAGCAAGGACTATTCCACAAATGAATGTTTTTGTAGTAGGAATGCCTTTAAAGCTCTTGATAGGATTATTATTTATTTCAGTAGGATTTCCTTTGTTTTTTAGTGGTGTTGATTCAATAATGGATATGATAGTAACTCATACATATGAGTTTTTAAAATATAGATAGGTTGATATAATGATTGAAAATTTCAAAATAGATTTACAGTTGTTTAATGAAGAAAAAACTGAGGAACCAACTCCAAAGAAAAGAAGAGATGCTAGAGAAGAAGGTCAAGTTGTTCAAAGTAAAGAAGTTAATACTGTAGTGATTTTGTTTAGTTGTTTTTTAGGATTTAAATATCTTGGTGTTGAAATTATTAATGGAATTCAAAAATTCATGATTTCAACTTTTGGAGCATTGGTTAATACGGATGTTTTATTAAATCAAAATAATTTAATGATGAATTCAATGAAAATAATATCTGTTTATGCAATAGCATCTATACCTATTTTGTCAGTAGCCTTTATTTCAGCATTAATTGTTAACTACTTACAGGTAGGTTTTTTGTTTACTACAAAACCTTTAGAACTTAAATTAGATAGACTTAATCCTATAGAAGGTTTCAAAAGAATGTTTTCAAAAAAATCTATTATAGAGCTTGTGAAATCCATAATGAAACTTGCCTTAGTAGGTTTTATTGTTTATAAATATGCTATTTCTCAAATTAATACAATTGCAAAATATCCTAATATGGAATTAAAATATTTCTTTATTAATTTTGCGAATATATTATATGAATTTATAAAGAGGATATTGGGAATACTTTTACTTGTGGCACTATTAGATTACTTTTTCCAATGGAGATCTCACGAGAAAAATTTAAAAATGACAAAACAAGAAACCAAGGAAGAGTATAAACAAAGTGAAGGAGATCCTTTTATAAAAGGAAAAATCAAAGAGAAACAAAGGGAAATGGCTATGAGTAGGATGATGCAAGATGTACCAGATGCAGATGTAATAATAACAAATCCAACTCACTATGCAGTTGCAATAAAATATGAACCAATGAAGTATGATGCTCCTTATTTAGTTGCTAAAGGAGTAGACTTAATTGCTAATAATATAAAAAATGTAGCAAAAGATAATGATGTTCCAATAGTAGAAAATAAATTTTTGGCTAGAAGTATATATGCTCAAATAGAAATAAACCAGGTTGTTCCAGAAGAATTATATGAGTTAGTAGCTGAAGTTTTAGCCTATGTATATAGTTTGAAATAAGATTTTTAGGAGGATGGACATGAAAGTAGAAGATATTTTAATAGCAGTAGCTATTATAGGAATGGTTATAATAATTATTATACCAATACCAAATATATTAATAGATTTTTTACTTAGTTTAAATATAGCATTGTCAATCCTCATATTGTTAATATCCATGTATTCAGAAGATGCTTTGAATATTACAATATTTCCATCACTATTATTAATTACAACGCTATTTAGATTATCCCTTAATCTATCTACAACTAAAGGGATTTTATTAGATGGTGATACAGGTAAGGTAGTTGAGGCGTTTGGAAACTTTGTAATAGGAGGAAATGCTGTTGTAGGTTTTGTTATATTCTTTATAATTGTTTTAGTTAACTTTATAGTAATAACAAAGGGTGCAGAGAGAGTTGCTGAAGTAGCAGCAAGATTTACTTTAGATGCTATGCCAGGTAAACAAATGGCCATAGATGCTGATTTAAACTCTGGGTTAATTACAGAAGAGGATGCTAGGAAAAGACGTAAGGATGTTCAACAATATGCAGATTTTTATGGAGCAATGGATGGTGCCACAAAGTTTGTTAAGGGAGATGCTATTGCAGGAATTATAATTACTTTTATAAATGTTGGAGCTGGTTTTTTAATAGGTGTAGTTAGTTTAGGAATGGACTTTAACGAAGCTTTAGCTAGATATACACTATTGACAGTAGGTGACGGGTTAGTTGGACAGATACCTGCATTATTAATATCTACAGCAACGGGTTTAGTTGTTACAAGATCTGCTTCTGAAGCAAATCTTGGTGAGGATTTTAGGATTCAAATATTTGGAGCGAACTCTACCTTACTTTATATTGTTGGTGGATTTGTAATATCACTAGGTGTTTTTACTCCTTTACCACTTGTAATTAATGTATTGATAGGATCTATATTTATATTCTTAGCATATACAGCTAAAGAAGTTGTAGAAGAGGTTGATGATGAATTGGTAGAATCCACTCCAGCTGAAGAAATTAGAAAACCAGAAAATGTTTTAAATTTATTAAGTGTTGATGATATAGAATTGGAATTTGGATATGGCCTAATACCACTGGCAGACGTTAGTCAAGGTGGTGACCTTTTAGATAGAATAGTTATGATAAGAAGACAAATTGCCATGGAGTTAGGTTTAGTTGTTCCAATTGTTAGACTTAGAGATAATATTCAATTGAATCCAAATGAATATATTATAAAAATAAAAGGTGTTCAAGTTTCAACGGGTGAAGTGTATTTTGATCATTATATGGCAATGGATTCTGGAATGGGAACAGGAGAAATAGAAGGAATAGATACTGTTGAGCCAGCCTTTGGATTACCAGCAAAATGGATTACGGAGAAAGAACGTGAGAAAGCTGAGGTTTATGGATATACTGTAGTAGATCCTCCTTCAGTTATAGCAACACATTTAACAGAAATTATAAAAGAAAGAGCTTATGAACTTATTGGAAGGCAAGATGTTAAAACTTTAATTGATAATATTAAAGAGGAGTATCCTGCTGTAGTAGAAGAAGTAGTTCCTAAGGTATTTTCATTAGGAGAGGTCCAAAAAGTTTTATCTAATTTATTAAGAGAACAAATTAGCATTAGAGATATGGTAACTATATTAGAAACATTAGCAGACTATGGAAATATAACAAATGATACTGATCTGTTAACTGAATATGTGCGTCAAAAATTATCAGGATATATTACAAGTAAACATGTAGTGAATGGAAATATTAAAGTAGTAACACTTAGTAACGAAATTGAGGAATTGATAATGAATTCTATAAATAAAACAGAAACAGGGTCCTATTTATCTTTAGATCCTAATAATGTACAAAAAATTCTAAATAATACATTTAAAGCTTTGGAAAACCTTACATCAATAGGAGAACAACCAATAATTTTAACGGCTCCTATAGTTAGATTTTATTTCAAGAAATTAACAGAGCAAATGACCAGGGATATCATAGTGCTATCTTATAATGAAGTTGATTCGTCTGTAGAAGTTCAATCTGTAGGAGTGGTGAATATATAATGAAAATAAAAAAATATACAGGAGATACAATTCAGGATGCTATGGATAAATTGAAAGAAGATTTGGGACCTAATGCTGTGGTCTTAAATAGCAGAGTAATAAAATCTGAAGGCTTTTTTCGTTTTTTTAAAAAACCTAAATTTGAAATAACTGCAGCTTATGAAGAAAAAGAAATAATGGAGGTTGAACCAGTTAAAACAAATTATGAAAATTCAAGTATCGAAGATATTAAAGGTGATTTAAGTGAACTTAAAAGTATAATAGAAAAATTATCCTGGGATAAAGATAAAGTTGAATTACCTGAGGAGATAAGAATTTACCACAGAATAATGGTTGAAAATGGAGTTGACTACAATATAGCATATGCAGTTTTAAAAGATATTGAAAAAAATGATATAGTTGGTTGTGATAAAATTGAAATTAAAGAAATTGTTAAAAATAAGATAAAAAATATTATGGGTGAATCAGAAGTACTAACGGTGGGGGACGATCAAGAAGTTGTTTTTTTCATAGGACCCACTGGAGTTGGTAAAACAACAAGTTTATCGAAGATAGCTGCAAGTTTAGTTTTAGAGGAAAAATATGAGGTTGGACTTATAACATCTGACACTTATAGAGTCGGAGCTGTTGATCAATTAAAAATATATAGTGAAATTTTGAACTTACCATTGGAAGTTGTTTACAATGAATCTGATTTTAATGAAGCATTTTCTAAAATGAAGGATAAAGATGTCATATTAGTTGATACAGCAGGTAGAAATCATAATAATTATGAACAAACAGAGGATCTGAAGAATATATTAAATACAAAAAGAAATAAACAGATATACTTACTCTTAAATGCAACTTCTGATATAAGAGTATTAGAAACACTAGTTCAAAGATATAATTTTATGGAAGATTATAAAATTGTTATAACTAAAATAGATGAATCTAATAATTATGGAAGTATATTAAATATTAAATATATATTTGACAAAGAAATTATTTATTACACTATAGGCCAAAATGTTCCAGAAGATATAAGAGTTTTAGATGCAGACAAATTGGCTGATCGTTTGATCAAGGAGAGATAAGATGGATCAAGCTAAAAAATTAAGAGAGATAATGGAAAATAAAAAAAACTTATCTAAAAACAATAAAAATATAGAGATAGAGAATATTGAAGGTGAAGTAAAAAAGGCTAAAGTATTATCTGTATCTAGTGGAAAAGGTGGAGTTGGGAAAACTAATTTTTCTATAAATTATTCAATTGCACTAAGAGAACTAGGAAATAAAGTTTTAATATTAGATGCGGATATAGGACTTAGTAATGTTGAGATATTATCTGGTGCAGATATAAAATATAATATCTCAGATCTTATATTTTCAAATAAAAAAATAGAAGATGTATTAAGTGAAGGACCAAAAGGAGTTAAAATCATATCTGGTGGATCTGGTTTAAAAGAATTAGCCTTATTTGATAAAGCTAACTTTCCCAAAATAATAAGTTTCTTAAATGAATTACAATTATTATTTGACTATATAATAATTGACACTGGAGCAGGCATCTCATCAAGTGTTATAGATTTTATACTTGCAAGTGATGAAGTTATTATCATAAGTACACCAGACCCAACATCAGTAATGGATGCTTATGTTCTAATAAAGTCTTTAAGTATAAAAAATTATAGTGGACAAATAAATGTTGTCTCTAATTTTGTTAGAAATAGTGCTGAAGGTTTTCACATTTTCAATAAATTAGATAATGCAGCAAAAGAATTTTTAAAATTTAAGATTAATTATTTAGGGTATATGTTAGAAGACAAGTTGGTAAATACATCAGTTAGAAATCAATTACCTTTTATAGTTAGCAATCCAAATAGAAAAATATCAAAGCAAATTTTTCATATGGCTAACACCACTATACAGGAAAACGAATTTAAAAAAGAACAGTTAGAATCTAAAAGTTTTGGTCAAAGGATAATTAATTTGTTTTTTGGAGAATAAATTAAATTAATCTCTAATGAAAGATGATTTGGCTATGGAGTTATATAAAGGGATGATAGAATGTTTAATGTACTTATTATAGATGATAGCTTTTTAACAATTGAGGATTATGAAGAGACACTTAAAAAATATAGAGAAGTGAAAATAATAGAGAAGATTAATGGACTGAAAAGAGTTGAGGATATATTAAAACAAAACAAAATAAATTTAATCTCTTTTAACATTCAATCCCCGGTGAAAAAAGATGTAAAAAAAATAAAGTTTATAAGTGAAAGAGATAAAATACCTTTAATTTTTTCAGGCAAGATTGACAAAGATTCAAGGAAACTTAGTTTAGTAGAGAAAAAAAGCACTATGATTAAAAGCTATATTTATAGACAAAAAGAATCAAGAAGAAATGAAAAACCTTCCTTAGTAATTATTGGAAGTTCAACAGGTGGGCCTAGGGCACTACAAGAAATAATACCTAAATTGCCAAATAATTTAAATGCTATTATTTTAATAGTCCAACATATGCCAGCCGTATTTACTGCATCATTAGCAGATAGATTAAATATGACTTCGGCTATAAATGTTAAAGAAGCTAAAGATAATGAAAGATTGTTGTTTGGCCATGCATATATAGCTCCGGGAGATTTTCATATGAAAATTAAAAGAAATCGAAATGGCTATATTGTTGACTTGAATCAAAAAGATAAAATTAAAGGACTTAGACCTGCTGTAGATGTACTTATGAAATCAGTGGCAAAGGATAATGATTATGATAAAATGGGGATTATATTAACTGGAATGGGTACTGATGGTGCGGAAGGCGTTATAGATATGAAAAAAGCAGGATCTTATAATATAATACAAGATGAAGATAGTTGTGTTATATATGGAATGCCTCGAGCTGCTTATGAAACCGAATGTATAGATGAAATAGTAAAGTTAGATGAAATAGCTGAAAAAATATTATTAAGAGTGGGGTGCAAAAATGGATTTAGATATTAATCAATATATTGGAATTTTTGTTGAGGAGTCAAAGGAACATTTACAAATAATGAATGATACTTTATTAGAGTTAGAAAAGAATCCATCGGACTTAGGTTATATAAATGAGATATTTAGAGTCGCTCATACATTGAAGGGTATGACAGGAACTATGGGATTTGAACATATGGCTAACTTAACTCATGAGATGGAAAACTTATTGGAAGCAGCTAGAAGTGAAGAAATCGAAATGACATCTGAGATGATAGATTTACTATTTGAGTGTTTTGACTCATTAGATGCATCAGTTGAAAATGTAATCTCAGAAGGAAAAGAAATAGAAGAAGATAATATAGAATTAATTAATAAGATATTAAGTTTTTTAGGTAAAGAAAAACAAGTTAAACCTTCTACAGACAAAGTAGAGATAGAAGTGGACAACTATATATTGGATGCAATAGATAAGATAGATGAAGGGACAAATGTTTATAATGTAACTATAACTTTGGAAAAAGAATGTATGCTAAAATCTGCCAGAGCTTTTATTATATTTAATGAATTAGAAGAATTGGGAGAGGTAATTTATTCAAAACCAACAGTTGAAGATATTGAAGATGAGAAATTTGATTTGGATTTCTTTGTAATATTTTTAACTCCAGAAGATAGAGAGTTTTTACAAAAAAGATTATCTTCGATTTCTGAAGTAGAAAATGTAAAGATAGAGAACTTCAATATTGAAGAATACAAAGAGAAAGAAGTAAATATAATAGAAAATATTGAAGAATCTAGTGAAGAGAATAAAAATAAAGAAGAAAAAGAAACTACCATATCCACAATTAGAAAAACTGTAAGAGTTGATATAGATAGACTTGATAATTTAATGAATTTAGTTAGTGAGCTTATAATAATAAAAACTAGGATGGAAGGTCTAGAAGATGCGGTAGCTACTCCGGAAATGTCTGATACAATAGAATACTTAGAGAGAATAACTACAAATCTTCATGATGCTGTTATGAAAGTTAGAATGGTAGCTATAGAAAGAGTATTTAACAGATTTCCTAGACTTATTAGAGATTTATCCAGAGAATTAGATAAAGAAATAGATTTAGAAATGTCTGGTGAAGAAACTGAAGTTGATAGAACAATAATAGATGAAATAGGTGATCCATTAATTCATTTGATTCGTAATTCCTTAGACCATGGAATTGAATTACCTGAAGAAAGAGTTGAAATGGGTAAAGATAAAAGGGGAACTGTTGAATTAAGGGCATATCCAGACGGAAACAATGTTGTTATAGAAGTAGCTGATGATGGTAAAGGAATTGATTATAAAGTAATTAGAGATAAAGCAATAGAAAAAGGAATAATAAAACAACAAGAAGCAGAGAATATGTCCCCAGAAGAATGCATACAATTATTGTTTGAAGCAGGATTTAGTACCTCTGAAGAAGTTTCAGATGTATCAGGTAGAGGTGTAGGTCTAGATGTAGTTAGAAGTAAAATCGAGTCTATAAATGGTAATATAGAAATAGATACAGAAGTAGGAAAGGGCAGTAGATTTATAATAAGAATACCTTTAACATTAGCTATAATTCAAGCATTAATGATTAAATTAAAGGATGAAATATTTGCATTGCCACTAAGTTCTATTTCAGAAATAACAACAATAAACACAGAGGATATAAGAAATATACAAGGACAAGATATATATGTTTATAGGGGAAATACAATACCGGTTATTAGATTAAGAGAAGTTTTAGAAATTGATATGGAAAATGAAAAAGAAGAATTAGTATTTGTAGTTGTAAATAAAGGAGATAGACAAGCAGGATTTGTAGTTGATGATCTGATAGGACAACAAGAAATAGTGATAAAAAACTTAGGAACTTATTTAAATAGTGTTAAATATATAGCAGGTGCAACTATATTAGGTGATGGAAGTATTTCACTAATAGTAGATGTAAATTCATTAATATAGGAGGATATAGTATGGGATCGAAAAATAATATGTATGTAACATTTAAAATAGAAAAAGAATATTATGGTATAATAATTGACAATGTTATTGCTATTGAAAAAATGCAATCAAGAACTAGGATTCCTAACAGTGCAGATTATATAGATGGTGTTATTAATCTGAGAGGGGAAGTAATAGCATTAATAAATTTAAGGAAAAGACTAAATATGGATCCAAGAGATATTGATAACGATACTAGAATTATTATTATTAATTACAATGATATTAAAGCTGGTATAATTGTAGACTCGTCTTCAGAGGTTATAGAAATCAATGATGATAAAATAGATAATCCACCGGTATCTGATGAAAATGAAGGGTTAGAGTATGTTAAAGGCATTGGAAAATCTGATCATGGAATAATTACTTTATTGGATTTAGACAGATTGTTTGAACAGTAATAATTAAGGAGGTTAGCACAGAGTGGATTTAGATGTAGAGAAGTTAAATGACCATATGTTAGATATTTTAAAGGAAATAGGGAATATAGGAGCAGGTAATGCTGCTACAGCCCTAGCATCTATGATAGATACTAAGGTAGATATGGAAGTTCCAAATGTAATGGTATTGGAATTCGATGATGTATCTACTATATTAGGTGGGGAAGAAAACTTAGTGGTAGGAATATATTTTGAGTTAAGTGGAGATATTACTGGAAATATGATGTTTGCATTAGACTTAGATTCATCAAAAAACCTTAGTGATATATTGTATACTAGAGAACGCTTAGAAAAAGAATTAGATGAAATGGATATGTCTGTATTGTCTGAAATAGGAAATATATTGGCATCATCCTACGCTAATTCTTTAGCTCAACTTACAGGACTAGATATATTTATATCTATACCCTCTATTGCTATTGATATGTCTGCTGCAATATTAAGTGTTCCAGCAATCCAATTTGGATTGATAGCAGACCATGCCCTAATGATTGAAACAGTATTCAAAGAGGGTAAGGACAGAGTTTCTGGTAACTTTTTCCTATTACCAGAACTAGAATCATTTAAGAAGATATTAATATCGTTAGGAGTAGTATAGATATGGATGGAAAAGTTATTAAGGTAGGAATGTCTGATTTAAATGTAGCTAAAACACCTGATACACTGACTACATTAGGTCTTGGTTCATGTGTAGGAATAGCTTTATATGATAGTAGAAGGAAAATTGCTGGATTAGCTCATGCAATGTTACCCTCTAGTGAGGAGATAGAAAACAATAAAAACAAAGCAAAATTTGTGGATACAAGCATAGATGAATTAATTATAGAAATGAAAAAAATAGGTGCTAGTAATATAGGTATTACTGCAAAGTTAGCTGGTGGGTCGCAAATGTTTAAATTTAACTCTAATAGTGATGTTCTTAGAATAGGGGAAAGAAACGTTATTGCAGCAAAAGAAAAGTTAAAAAAATTAAATATAAGAGTAATTGCTGAAGATACAGGTGGGAATTTTGGTCGAACTATCATATTTGATCCAAAGGATGGTTCATTACATATAAGAACGATAGGACACGGAGAAAAGACAGTATAGTTTCTATGGAGGTAAGATATGAATATAGACCATATTTGGAAAAAGTATAAATCTACGAAAAACCCAGATTTGAAAAACAAATTGATAGAAAATTATGTAGATTTGGTGAGAATTGTTGCAGGTAGAATGTATAATTTTTATGGTAGTAAGATTGAATTTGATGACTTACTAGGATATGGAGTTTTGGGTTTAATTGATAGTATTGACAAGTTCGAACTAGATAGAGATGTTAAGTTTGAAACTTATGCACAAATAAGAATACGTGGAGAGATAATAGATAATATAAGAAAAACTGATTGGGTGCCAAGATTATTACGGAAAAAAGCAAAAGAGATTAAAGATGTGACCTATAAATTAGAGAATAAATTAAACAGAAAACCTAGTAATAGTGAAATAGCAGCTGAATTAGAAATTTCTTTGACAGAATTAGAAAAAAACTTATCTGATATGGTAGGATTAAACATGTCTTCTCTTGAAGATATGCTAATTGACTCAGGAGACTATATAATGGATAATTCAAAATCAAATATAAAAACACCAGAAGAAATTTATGAAGAGAAAAATATGAAAAAATTATTGTCCGATTCCATTGATGAATTAAAAGAGAGAGAAAAGCTAGTAATTTCTCTATATTACTATGAAGAGTTGAATTATAAAGAAATAGGAGATATTTTAGATTTGTCAGAATCTAGAATCTCTCAAATACATGGGAAAGCTATAAAAGATATGAAAAAGAGCTTGGAAAATAAAGACGTTCTTTAAAATTTGATAATTTATAATAAAAGGAAGTGATATTATGTCTTTGAAGCCAATTGATAATAGTGTCGCATTACCTAGATCTCAAGAAGTGTCTAAATTAAGACAGGATGAAATATCAAAAAATAAAAATATCACAGATAATAATTTTATTAAAATAGATAAAAATGCTATAGAAAACCAAAAGAAAGTAATAGAGACCAAAGAAACAGAATATAACAAAATAGGTGGGGAGGAGTCTAGACAAAAGTCAAGAGATTCTAAAAAAGAGAATAAAGATAAAAAAGACTCTGAAAATAAAGATGAAGATGAAAATAATCCTTATATAGGAAAAAATATAGATATAAGGATATAAGTATGAGGTGGAATATGCTCAATATAGTATTAAATATAATAGGTATAATTATAATATTTTATTCGATAATAACTTTAAAAAGTGAAAAAAAAAGAGTTGATGAAATAAAAAATACTTCGGAAAAAGTAGAGCATGATTTTCCAGAAGATAAACTTGAAAAATTTAGTAAAATATTGGAAAGAAAAGAAGAAAAAATAGATATTGAGAAAAATATAGAAGAAAATCAGGATTTTAATATTAGCTTAACAAAAAATATGGATAATCTAGAAAACAAAAGTGAGATAGAATATGTTGGGTATACAAGTATAGTTAAGGATGCTAGGGGAACTAGTAGGGTTAATTATAGTAATAATGAAATATTAGAGCTTAAGAAAAAAGGTTATGAAAAAATCGATATAGCTAGAAAAACTGGAAGAAGTATTCGTGAGATTGAAGTTATATTGAAACTATATAAAGAATAATTTAATCCTTGATTATATATTTGCACTGTGTTATACTATTTAAGTGATTACACACATCTTATGAAATTTAGGAGAGTGCCAATTTGGTTTCTTAGATTTAAGATTAAGATGGAGGGAAAAAAACTAGGAGGTGGATAGTAATGTCAGTAATATCAATGAAGAATTTATTAGAAGCAGGTGTTCACTTTGGACATCAAACAAGAAGATGGAATCCTAAAATGGCTCCGTATATATTTACAGAGAGAAATGGGATATACATTATTGACTTACAAAAAACAGTAAAAGAGGTTAATGAAGCATATGACTTCGTTAGAGAAATAGCCCAAGATGGTGGAGAAGTGTTATTTGTAGGTACTAAAAAACAAGCCCAAGATGCTATCGAAGCAGAGGCAAAAAGATGTGGTATGCATTATGTAAACCAAAGATGGTTAGGTGGAATGCTTACAAACTATCAAACTATAAAAAAGAGAATTGATAGATTACATGACTTAGCAAAAATGGAAGAAGAAGGTATATTTGAAGTACTTCCAAAATTTGAAGTTATGGAATTAAAAAGAGAAGAAGATAGATTAGAAAAATTCTTAGGTGGAATCAAAAACATGAATGGATTACCAGATGTGTTATTTGTAGTAGACCCAAGAAAAGAAAATATTGCGGTTAGGGAAGCTAAAATATTAGGTATTCCTGTAGTAGCAATTGTAGACACTAACTGTGATCCAGACAATATCGATTTTGTGATTCCTGGAAATGATGACGCTATAAGAGCTGTTAAGTTATTAACTGAAACTATAGCAAACGCAGTATTAGAAGGTAAACAAGGAGAGCAAATGGTTGACGCTCAAGAAGAAGAGAAAAAAGAAATAAAAGAGTAGAAGATAAGGTAAGAGTTTAAAAGGATAATATGCTTTTCTGCTCTTACCCTTTTTTAAGAAGAATTTTAGGAGGAGATATAATGAGTTTTGGTGCAGCAGAAGTTAAAGAATTAAGAGAAAAAACTGGTGCAGGTATGTTGGATTGTAGAAATGCATTAGTAGAAACAAATGGTGATATAGATGCAGCTTTAGATTTCTTAAGAGAAAAAGGATTAGCTAATGCAGCTAAAAAATCAAGTAGAGTAGCTGCTGAAGGATTAGTAGAATCTTATATACACGGAGGAAGAATAGGTGTATTAGTAGAAGTTAACTCTGAGACAGATTTTGTAGCTAAAAATGAGGACTTTCAACAATTTGTTAAAGATGTTGCTATGCAAATAGCAGCTGTTAATCCTAAATATGTATCTAGAGAAGATGTGCCTGAAGAAGTTATTGAAAGAGAAAAAGAAGTTTTAACTCAACAAGCTATTAATGAAGGAAAACCTGAGCATATAGCAGAGCAAATCGTTAAAGGTAGAATGAATAAATTTTATGAAGAAATTTGTTTATTAGATCAAGACTTTATTAAAGATTCTGATGTAACTATTCAAGAGTTATTAAATGATAAAATTTCTAAAATAGGAGAAAACTTAGTAATAAGAAGATTTGTTAGATTTGAAGTAGGAGAAGGAATTGAAGTAGAAGAAGAAGATTTTGCAGAAGAAGTAGCTAAACAAATGAAAGGTTAATTATAAGGAGGACAATTGTCCTCCTTATAATAGTATATATAAGTAGGAGTGATTAAATGGACCCAATATTTAAGAGGATAATTTTAAAAGTTAGTGGTGAAGCATTAGCTGGTAACGGAAAAAATGGTATTGATATAAATACAGTGAAAAAAATAGCTGAAGAAATTAAAAAGGTACAAGAGTTAGGAGTACAGGTCTCTATAGTAGTAGGTGGAGGCAATTTTTGGAGAGGCAGAACAGCTGGATATATAGAAAGAACCACGTCTGATCATATGGGAATGTTGGGAACAGTTATGAATGGTTTAGCATTAAGAGATACTTTGGAAAAAATAGGTGTTGAGACTAGAATACAATCTGCTATAGATGTAAAACAAGTTGTAGAGCCATATACAAAAATTAAAGCAATAGAATACTTAGAGGAAGGTCAAGTTGTAATATTTGTAGCAGGTCTAGGAAACCCTTATTTTTCAACAGATACAGCTGCAGCATTAAGAGCTGCTGAAATAGATGCAGAAGTTATATTATCAGGAAAAACAGGTGTTGATGGTGTTTATGATGCAGATCCAAATATAGTTGATAATGCTATTAAATTTGAAAACTTAACATATATGGAAATACTAAATAAAGGATTAGAGATTATGGATTCAACAGCTACATCACTATCTATGGAAAATAATATACCTTTAATAATATTTGGTATAGATAATCCTAGAAATATTGTAGATGTAGTTTTAGGTAAAGAAATAGGAACTACTATAAAGGGGGATTAATTATGTATTTAGATGCACATAAGTCAGCAGAAGCAGGAATGGAAAAAGTGATTTCATCATTTAGAACAGATATCCAATCTATAAGAGCTGGAAGGGCAAATCCTTCTATACTAGATAGAGTAATGGTTGATTATTTTGGACAAATGACTCCATTAAATCAGACAGCTAACGTTTCAGCACCTGAGGCAAGACTGTTATTGATTCAACCCTGGGATGCAAATTTAATACCAGAAATCGAAAAAGGTATTTTACAAGCTGACTTAGGCCTAAATCCATCCAATGATGGAAAAGTTATTAGAATTAGCATACCGTCTTTAACTGCTGAAAGAAGAAAAGATTTAATTAGAATGGTAAAGAAAGAGACAGAAGAAGCCAAGGTAGCGGTAAGAAATATTAGAAGGGAAGAAATTGAAACTCTTAAAAAACTAGAAAAAAATAAAGAACTTAGTGAAGATGAATTAAGAACAGCTGAAGAGAAAATGCAAGAAATAACAGATAAATACACTGAAGAAATAGATAGAATAACATCAGCTAAAGAAGAAGAATTAACTGAAATATAGAAAAAACCCTTCATATTTTATGAAGGGTTTTTTAATAGGATGGTGTCCGTATAATGTGGAAGGATAAAGACATTTCAATTGAAAATATATTAAAAGATGAAGTTCCGAATCATATTGCTATAATAATGGATGGTAACGGAAGATGGGCTGAAAAAAGAGGTTTATCAAGGAGTAATGGTCATAGAGAGGGAATGGAAAGAGTAATAGAAATAGTTAAATCTTCAGTAAATATTGGAGTTAAACACTTATCTCTTTTTGCCTTTTCTACTGAAAATTGGAAAAGACCTAAAAAAGAAATATCCGCAATAATGAATTTATTAGTTGTATTTATAGATAGACAATTAAAAAGATTGGTTGAAAATGATATTAAACTTAATATCATGGGTGATATATCTGAACTTCCAGAAAAATCAAGAAAAGCTGTTGAAATAGCTGTTAAAAAGACAAATAATAACAAAAAAATGATATTAAATATTGCTCTGAATTATGGTGGACAAAATGAAATTGTTTATAGTATTAAAAAAATATTTAAAGATATAGAAAAGGGTATAATAACTATAGATGAAATAAATGAGAAAAAAGTATATGATTATTTATATACAAAAGGACAACCAGATCCAGATTTGTTGATTAGGCCTAGTGGAGAATTAAGAATAAGTAATTTTATGATTTATCAAATAGCATATACAGAATTTTATTTCTCAGATGTATTGTGGCCAGATTTTGTGGAAGAGGAATACTATAAAGCCATATTAGACTACCAGAAAAGAAATAGAAGATTTGGGGGAATATAAGTGAAGGATTTAATAATAAGAGTTGTCAGCGGTATAATAGGATTAATACTATTAATAGGGATAATTAAATTGGGAGGTATTACACTTAACCTGTCTGTTTTGGCTATATCTTTAATGGGTTTAAGAGAGTTTTTTCTAGCTTTAAAGAGTAAAGGATATAATCCTTTAACCAAATTAGGTTATTTAATAGTAATATTATTTTTTTTCAACAATATTAATAATGAACATTTAGGATTAATAATAGGTTTTTCTGTATTATCATTGTTGATAAGCTTTTTATTTAAAGACATTTTAATTAATGATATATCTATTACATTGTTATCCATACTTTATATTCCATTTTTATTGAATCATATAGTTTATCTAGAAGACTCAATTTATATTTGGTTAATTTTTATAATTGCTTTTGGTACTGATACGTTTGCGTATTTTGCAGGCAACTTATTTGGTAAGCATAAATTATATCCAGAAGTTAGTCCTAACAAGACGATAGAAGGTTCAATTGGTGGAGTTCTAGGAAGTGTTTTGTTGACAATTGTATTTACTAGATTCTTTAATTTAGATAATTTAAATCTATTAGTCCCTCTTGCAATAATAACTTCGATAATATCACAATTAGGAGATTTGGTTGCTTCGAAGATAAAAAGATATGTAGAAATAAAGGATTATGGTTATTTAATTCCTGGTCACGGAGGAATACTTGATAGATTTGACAGTGTAATATTTACTGCACCAGTAGTTTATTATTATTATTATTTGTTTATTAGATAAGAGGTGGTATAAAATGATAACAGCAATATCGGCAATTTTTATTTTTTTAGTAGTTATTTTAATACATGAACTAGGTCATTTTTTAGTAGCGAAAAAGATGAATATAAAAGTAAATGAATTTTCTATAGGAATGGGTCCTAAATTAATTCAAAGGGACAAAGGGGAGACAACTTATAGTTTACGAATGATTCCCTTAGGTGGATATGTAAGTATGGAGGGAGAGGACGAAAGTTCTAATGATCCTAGAAGCTTTAATAATGCAAAAGTAGGACCAAAGCTAGCAGTTATATCTGCAGGTGCTATAATGAATTTTTTATTAGCAATAGTTGTTTTTTCTATAGCTATTTATGGGATTGGAATACCTACTACAGAAATAGAAAGTGTAATAGATGATTCACCAGCTTATTTATCAGAGCTCAAACAAGGAGATAGGATAAAAGCTATAAATGGTATTAAAGTAGATACATGGGATCAAATAGTGGAATCTATTAGTAATTCAGATATTAACGAAGAAATTACAATGGAGATAGAGCGGGAAGGAAATATCAAGAAAATATTAATGAAACCAATCAATGAAGAAGGAAGATCAATAATTGGCATAGTACCAGCTAAAGAAAAATCTCTAACAGGATCTATAAAGTTAGGATTTATTCAAACTTTTGCAATGTTAATGGCAATGTTTCAATTTATAGGAATGATTTTAACTGGAAACACAGGATCTTTGGCTTTGTCTGGGCCAGTTGGAGTGATTGAACAAATAGGAAATGCGGCAAAACTGGGGATATATGATTTATTAATGCTATTAGGATTTATAAGTGTCAACTTAGGTTTCTTTAATTTATTACCTATACCAGCATTAGACGGGGGTAGAATATTTTTTCTTTTGATTGAAGGAATTAGAGGTAAAAAGATGGATCCAAATAAAGAAGGATTTGTTCATTTCATAGGACTTGTATTACTATTATCATTGATGATATTTGTAACATATAAAGATATAATAAGAATAATTTTTTAGTTGAGGATGTGTAATTTTGAATAATACAAAGGAATTAACAATAGGAAATATAAAAATAGGTGGGAATAACAAGATAAAAATCCAATCTATGACAAATACAATTACAAAGGATGTAAAATCAACTGTAAAGCAAATAAATGACTTGGAAGACGCAGGTTGTGAAATAATTCGAATGGCAATAAATGATTTAGATGATGCTAAAGCTATTCCAGAAATAAAAAAACAGATAAGTATACCTATAATATCAGATATTCAATATGATTATAAATTAGCTTTAAATGCTATTGAATATGGTACAGACGGCTTAAGATTGAATCCAGGCAATATAGGTAGTGAAGAAAATATAAGAAAAGTAGTAAATAAATGTAAAGAAAAAAACATATCTATAAGAGTTGGTGTTAATGGTGGTTCTATAAAAAAAGAATTTCTAGAACAATATGGTGGAGTCAATGAAAACTCCATGGTTTATAGTGCATTAGAACAGGTTAGAATTTTAGAGTCCATGGATTTTTTTGATATAAAAATATCTTTGAAGGCCAGTAATGTTGACTTAACTGTAAAAGCTAATAAGAAAATGTCTGAGATGGTTGATTATCCTTTGCATTTGGGTATAACAGAGGCAGGACCAGGATTAAAGGGAACTATAAAATCTTCGGTTGGATTGGGAATCATTTTAAATCAGGGGATTGGTGACACTATAAGAGTCTCTCTAACAGAAGACCCTGTACAAGAAATTATAGTAGCTAAGGAGATTTTAAGATCACTAGGCTTATATGATAAGGGAATTGAGTTAATATCTTGTCCAACTTGTTCAAGAACTAATATTGATTTGATAGATATTGTTAGAAGAGCAGAAAGCCAACTAGATAGAATAGATAAACATATACAGGTAGCAATTATGGGATGTTCTGTAAATGGACCAGGAGAGGCTAGAGAGGCTGATATAGGTATAGCAGGTGGAAATGGAGAAGGTTTAATATTTAAAAAGGGTAAAATAATAAAGAAAGTTAATGAAGATGATTTACTATCAGAGTTAATAAAGGAAATAAAAAGAATGTAGTTAAAGGAGCAGTTATGGAAAATATTAAAAAAGATAAAAATGAAGATATAAATAACGAAGGCATAAATAATATAGATTTCAAAATAACAAATGTTCTTTTAAAAGGTTCTAATAGTTCTTTAATAATAAATATAAAATCAAAAACATTAATTCTAAAAAATTATAAAAAAAAATTATTTAATCATTTCAAAGCTAAATTTCCAGAATTGGAAATAGATCTTAATTTCATCTATGATATTCCAGGCAATAATAAGGAGAAGATAGATTTTTATAAGCCTAAAATATTAGAGTTAATAAGAAATGAAATAAAATCTAGTGAATCTTGGATAGATTCATTAAATATAGAGTTAGTAGATGGCTTTTTAAATATATATCCACCTAATGAGATGGCAATATATATGATGGAAAGAAATGGATTGAAAAAGGAGTTAGCGTCTAAAATTTCCAAAGAATTAGAGATTAATTTAGGTGTTAAGATTTTAGAGAGTAATATAAAGAAAAGTAAGGACTATTTAGCTACAAAGGCTATTGAAGAAAAAGATATAGCAAAACATGTAATGACTCTTGAACCAAGAATTGTTGATAAAAGTTATAAAGTTAATAAGAATTATAGATTTGGAAAAAATATAAATATGGAGAAAATAAAAATTAATGATATAAATCTTCAGACTGGAAATTGTTGTATAGAGGGTTTTGTTTTTGATGTGGATAGCAGAGATATTAGAAACAACAAAAAACTAATAACTTTCTTTGTCACGGATTTAGAAGATTCTATGGAAGTAAAGATTTTCTTGGCAGAAGATAAGGCTGGGGATTTTCTTGCAAATGTAAAACAAGATGCATATGTTAAATTATCAGGAAATGTTGTATATGATGATTTCTCTAGAGGTATAGTAATAATGTTGCAATCTTTAAATATGTTAGAAGCAGAAAAAAGAGAAGACTTATCTGATGAAAAACGTGTTGAATTACATCTTCATACAAAGATGAGTTCTATGGATGCAATAACCGATATTAGTAAATTGCTAGAAAGAGCAGAGGATTGGGGTCATAAAGCAGTTGCCATAACAGATCATGGTGTAGTCCAAGGTTTCCCAGAGGCGCTAAATTCTGAGAAGAACTCAGATGTAAAGGTAATATATGGGCTTGAAGGATATATGGTTAATGATAAAAAAGATGTATTAATAAATTATAATTCTAAGAAAGATTATAACTCATATGTGGTTTTTGATATAGAAACTACAGGACTTTCAGCTATAAATGATATGATAACTGAAATAGGTGCTTTGAAAATAGTAGATGGAGATATTGTAGATAGTTATAGCCAACTAATTAATCCTGAGAGACCTATTCCTGAATTTATTACAAAATTAACAGGAATTACAGATGAAATGGTTAAAGATAAACCTACTATCAAAGATGTTATAGGAGATTTTTATGAATTCATCGATAATAGTATTTTAGTAGCTCATAATTCTACTTTTGATATAGGATTTATAAGGGAGAAAATAAAATTAATAGATGTTGAACTAAATAATCCAGTGATTGATACATTAGAATTATCTAGGGCAGTTTTTTCTGAGTTAAAAAATCATAAGTTAAATACTTTAGCAAAGCATTTAAGTGTTAATTTAGATAATCATCATAGAGCTGTGGATGATGCAAAAGCAACAGCTGAAATATTTATGAGAATATTAGAATTGGTAGATATAAAAGATTTAAGTAAAATATCTGAAATTAACCTTCTAAATGCGGGGAATGATTCTATAAAAGATAGACCATTTCATGTGGTAATACTTGCAAAAAACTTAATCGGCCTTAAAAATCTATATAATATAGTATCAAGGTCTCATATGGATTATTTTCATAGACAACCTAGAATACCTAAGTCATTCTTAGAAGAAAATAGAGAGGGATTGCTAATAAGTAGTGCCTGTAGTTCTGGAGAATTATATCAAGCAATTTTAAATAATAAAAGCGACGATGAAATTAGAAATATAGTGAAATTTTATGATTATTTAGAGATTCAACCATTGGAAAACAATGATTATTTATTAAGAGAAGAAATATTAAAAGATAAAGAACAATTAGAAAATATAAATAGAAAAATATATAAACTTGGTAAAAATAACAACAAGCCAGTTGTAGCAACTGGAGATGTTCATTTCTTAGATCCGGAAGATGAAGTTTATAGAAGAATCCTAATGGGTGGACAGGGCTTTAAAGATGCTGATGAACAACCTCCTTTATATTTTAAAACAACTGATGAAATGCTTAAAGATTTTTCTTATTTAGGAGAGAAAATAGCGAAAGAAGTTGTAGTTACCAATACTAATTTGATAAGTGATTTAGTAGAAGATATTAAGCCTATACCCGATGGAACATATGCTCCAGTAATAGAAGGGTCGGATGAGGACTTAAGAGAAACTACTTATAAAAAGGCTTATGAACTTTATGGAAATCCATTACCTGAAATAGTAGAGAATAGACTTGAGGTTGAACTTAATTCTATTATTGAAAATGGATATGCTGTAATGTATATAATCTCTCAGAAATTAGTATGGAAATCAATAGAAGATGGATATCTAGTTGGTTCTAGAGGTTCAGTAGGATCTTCTTTTGCAGCTACTATGAGTGGAATAACAGAAATAAATCCACTTGTTCCTCATTATTTATGTCCTGAATGTAAGAAAAGTGAGTTTTTTGAAAATGGAGAAATAGCTTCAGGAGCAGATTTACCAGATAAAAAATGTGATTGTGGTGCCAATTATATAAAGGATGGGCATGATATACCTTTTGAAGTATTCTTAGGTTTTGATGGGGATAAAGAGCCAGATATAGATTTAAACTTTGCAAGTGAATATCAATCAAATGCACATAAATACACAGAGAATTTATTTGGAAAAGATTATGTATTTAGAGCAGGAACAATAGGTACTATAGCTGAAAGAACTGCTTATGGTTTTGTTAAGAAATATTTTGAAGCTAAAGAAGAAAGAGTAAATAATGGAGAAATTAATAGATTAGTTCAAGGATGTACAGGTATTAGACGTACTTCAGGACAGCATCCAGGAGGAGTAATGATTGTTCCTCATTACAAAGACATATTGGACTTTACTCCAATACAATACCCAGCAAATGATTCTAAATCAGGTGTTGTAACTACACATTTTGATTATAATGCTATTAGTAGTAATATATTGAAATTAGATATATTAGGACATGATGTTCCTACAATTATTAAAATGTTAGAAGATATGACAGGGGTTATTTCTACGGATATATCACTCGATGAAAAAGAAACAATGAAATTATTCTCAAGTACTGAATCCTTAGGTATAAATTCAAAAGATATTAATTGTAAAGTTGGAACCTTAGGAATACCTGAATTCGGTACTAGATTTGTAAGACAAATGCTTGTGGATACTGAACCTACTACTTTCTCAGAGTTAGTTAGGATAAGTGGTCTATCTCATGGTACAGATGTTTGGCTTAACAATGCTCAAGACTTGGTAAGACAGGGAATAGCACCATTGGCCAAAGTTATTTCTACTCGTGAAGATATAATGCTTAGCCTTATAAATGCTGGAATGGATAAAAGTAAATCTTTTAATATAATGGAAAATGTGAGAAGGGGTAAAGGGCTTACGACTGAAGAAGAAAGAGAAATGAGATCTTTAGGTATAGAAGAATGGTATATAGATTCTTGTAAAAAGATAAAATATATGTTTCCAAAGGCCCATGCTGCTGCATATGTTATGATGTCATTTAGAATAGCTTATTATAAGGTTTATTTCCCTGAAGCATTTTATGCAACTTATTTTACAACTAAAGCCTCAGACTTTGATGCTGATATAGTTGTAAAGGGAATTGATCATATTAAATCAGAAATAGTAAGATTGGAAAGTTTAGGATATGATGCAACTGCTAAAGATAAAAATTTATTAACTGTTCTAGAAGTAGCTCTTGAGATGTATGCTAGAGGATATAAAATTCAAAAAGTAGACTTATATAAATCAGATAGTGATGAGTTTATAATTCATGAAGACGGTATTTTACCACCATTGAAATGTTTGGAAGGGTTAGGACAAAATGCTGCAAAAAATATAGTGGAAGAACGAGAAAAGGGTCCTTTCATATCAAGAGAAGATCTGACTACAAGAGCAGGAGTTAGTAGACCTGCTATAGAAGTTTTATGCAGTCATGGATGTTTAGAAGACCTACCAGATAGCAATCAGATAGACCTTTTTAGCATTTGATTTTATCAGCATATGTGTTATAATTAAGAGAGTAATTAATAGTTGTTTTCTTGTAGAGAGTGGGTTCGCCCACTCTTGATTTTATTATATAGAGAATTTTGTGGAGGTGATTAAATATGGGAAAAAGAGGAATAGTTAGTATTACAAATGAGATAGGAGAAAAAATAGCTGAAACTTTGGACTATGATTTGGTAGATGTAGAATTTGTTAAAGACCATGGGAATTATTTTTTAAGAATATATATAGATAAAGAAGGTGGCGTAAGTCTTGAAGACTGTCAGAGAATGTCAGAAGAGTTAAGCTTTGAGTTAGATAAGCAAGACCTTATAGACATACCTTACTATTTAGAGGTATCATCTCCAGGATTGGATAGACCATTAAAAAGGGATAAAGATTTTGATAGGAATTTGGGAAAAGAAGTTGAAATTAGACTGTATAAAGCGATGGATAATAGAAAGAGATTAGAAGGCGTGCTTAATAAATATGACGATGATAATTTCTATATAGAAATTGAAAATGAAGGGGTATTGGATATTCCAAGAGAACTTGTTTCTTTAATCAGGCTGGTGATAAAATTTTAGGGAGGTAAAATATTAATGAATCAAGAGTTTATACAAGCTCTCCACGAAATAGAATTAGAAAAAGGAATATCTAAAGATATTATACTGGATGCATTAGAAGCAGCATTGATATCTAGTTATAAGAAAAACTTTGGTTCTGCTACAAATGCAGAAGTAGAAATGGATAGAGATAGTGGAGAAATAAATGTTTTTGCAATTAAAGAAATAGTAGAAGATGTTTCTGATGAAAATATAGAAATAACTTTAGAAGATGCACAAGAGATTGATGTGAAATATGAATTAGGAGATAAAATAAGAATTGTAACTACTCCAGATGACTTTGGAAGAATAGCTGCTCAAACTGCGAAACAAGTAGTTATTCAAAGAATTAAAGATGCAGAAAGAGATGTTATCTATAATGAGTTTATAAATAGAGAAAATGAAGTTATAACAGGAGTTATACAGAGAATTAATAGGGGTAATTTATATATTGACTTGGGTAAAACTGAGGCTATTTTGCCTCCAAGTGAACAAATACCCGGAGAAGTATATGAACAAGGTGATAGATTAAAACTTCTGGTATTAGAAGTTAAAAAAACAACTAGAGGTCCTCAAATAATATTATCTAGATCCAATGTGGATTTAGTTAAAAGATTATTCGAGCTAGAAGTTCCAGAAATATATGATGGTATAGTAGACATATATTCTATTTCAAGGGAAGCAGGATCTAGAACAAAAATAGCTGTTCATTCAAAGGACCCAAATGTTGATCCACTAGGAGCTTGTGTGGGTTTTAAAGGAAGTAGAGTTAAGCTAATAGTTGATGAGTTAAATGGTGAAAAAATAGATATAGTTATATGGAGCAATAATATAGCAGAATTTATAGCTAATAGTTTGAGTCCTTCAAAAGTAGAAGAGGTTATTATTGACGAAGAGAAAAAAGAAGCTGTTGTAATAGTTCCTGATTATCAATTATCACTTGCTATTGGTAAGGAAGGACAAAATGCTAGATTAGCGGCTAAGTTGACTAATTGGAAAATAGATATTAAATCAGAAACACAATATGAAGAAGAGAAAAATAAATTAGAAGAAAAAAACTTGTTGGAAGAATTAGATGAAATAGTTGAAATGGAAGATATTGCAAAGGTTTCAGATGATGACTTATGTAATGGTGAAGTAGAGACTAAAATGAGTTTTATTGAGGATGATAATATATTAGAGTAGGAAGACATCGTCTATAAAAAACAGGAGGTGCTTTACATGAAGAAAATTAGAATTTATGAATTAGCAAGAGAACTAGGAATGGAAAGCAAAGAATTGATAGATCAGATTCAAGAGCTAGATATAGATATAACTAGTCATATGAGTACTTTAGAATCTGAAGAAGCAGATTTAATAAAATCTATTATATCAGAAGAATCTAATGATATAATAGAAGTAATTGATGTAGAAAAAGAAGAAGATGTAGATGAAGGAGATGAAGAAGTTATAGTAGAAATAGGAGAAAGTATTGTAATAAGAGATTTAGCTGAATTATTAGAGGTGAATGTCTCAGAACTAATTTCAAAATTAATTGGTTTAGGCGTAATGTCAAATCAAAATCAATCTATAGACTATGAAACGGCAGCTATAGTTTCAGAGGAATTTGGAATAAGTGTTACTAAAAAAGAAGAAATGACTATAGAAGAGATAGATGCAGAACTAGAAATACAAGGAAAAATACTAGAAGAAGAATTCAATCTTGATTTTGAAGACGATGAAAAAGATTTAACAAAAAGACCCCCAATAGTAACTGTAATGGGGCATGTTGATCATGGTAAAACTTCTCTACTAGATGCAATTAAAGAAACTAGTGTAACAGATTCTGAAGCTGGTGGAATAACACAACATATGGGAGCATATATAGTAGATGTTGGCGATGAGCAAATTGCTTTTTTAGATACACCGGGTCATGAAGCATTTACATCTATGAGAGCAAGAGGGACTCAGGTAACAGATATAGCTATTCTTGTAGTTGCTGCAGATGATGGTGTAATGCCTCAAACTATAGAAGCTATTAATCATGCAAAAGCAGCAAATGTTCCTTTAATAGTAGCTGTAAATAAAATGGATAAACCGGAAGCAGATTTAAGTAGAGCACAACAAGAATTATTAGAGAATGAATTAGTACCTGAAGAATGGGGTGGAAATACAATAGTAGTTCCAGTTTCAGCAATGACAGGTGAAGGTATAAGTGAGTTGTTAGAAATGGTTCTTTTAGTAGCAGAAATGGAACAATTAAAAGCAAATCCTAATAGATCTGTAGTAGGTACTATAGTTGAAGCTCAACTTGATAAAGGTAAGGGACCAATGGCAACTGTATTAGTACAAAAAGGTACATTAAGAGTTGGAGATATGGTTGTATCTGGATCATCAATTGGTAGGGTAAGAGCTATGTTTAATGATAGAGAAGAAAATATAAAAGAAGCAGGGCCATCAATACCAGTTGTTATATTAGGATTGTCAGAAACACCTAATGCAGGAGATTTAATATACTCAGTTAAAGACGAAAAATTAGCTAGAGAATATGCAGAAAAGAAAAAAACACAAGTAAGAGAGCTAGAGATAAGATCAGACCATAAAGTATCTCTAGATGACCTATTTGAAAGAATAAAATTGGGTGAATTAAAAGATCTTAACATAATTGTAAAGGCAGATGTAAAAGGATCTATTGAAGCCTTAACTCAATCATTAGAAAAACTTGATACAGATGAAGTTAAAATTAATGTAATACACGGTGGAGTAGGTGGAATAACAGAAAGTGATATAATGCTTGCATCAGCTTCAAATGCAATAGTTATTGGTTTTAATGTTAGACCAAATTTAAATGCCATAGAAGTAGCCAAAAGTGAAAGAGTAGATATTAGAACATACAGAGTCATTTATGAAGCTATAGAAGATATTGAATCTGCTGTGAAAGGAATGCATGAGCCTAAAATAGTAGAAGAGGTTACTGGAAGAGCTGAAGTTAGAGATATATTTAAAATACCAGGTGGTGTTGTAGCAGGAATATATGTTGTTAATGGTAAAATTCAGAGAAGTGGAAAAATAAGACTTCTTAGAGATGATATTGTTATGTTTGAAGGAGATATTACTTCACTAAGAAGATTTAAAGATGATGTTAGAGAAGTTTCAAACGGATATGAGGCTGGTTTAGGCATAGAGTCATATAATGATATTAAAAAAGGTGACTTTATAGAAGCTTATATCTTAAAAGAAGTTCAAAGGTAAAGGTGATTTAATTGAATATAAGAAGAATTGGTAGGATTTCGGAAGAAGTAAAAAAAGTTGTATCAGATATAATTTTAAATAATTTAAAAGATCCAAGAGTAAGTAATATGACAACTGTTACAAATGTTGAAGTAACTAGAGATTTAAGTTATGCAAGAATTTTTATATCTGTTTTAGGTGATGATCAAGATAAGCAAGATACACTTGATGGATTAGAAAGTGCAAAAGGATATATAAGAAGTGAAATTAGTAAAAATGTTGACTTAAGACATGTTCCAAAACCTGTATTCTTATTAGATGAATCAATAGAGAAGGGAATGCATATTTCTAAACTTATTAAAGATTTAAATAGAGAAAAAGATGAAGAAAATGAATAATTCTCTAAAGGAAATATCTGAAACTATATTGAATAGTAGACAGGTATTAATAGCTTCTCATATAAATCCAGATGGAGATAATTTAGGATCTAGTTTAGCTTTATATTTAACATTAAAAAAGCTATCTAAAAACGCCAATGTTTTATGGGTGGATTCGATACCATCAGATTATCTTTTTTTACCTGAAATTGAAAATATAAAAAGAAAAGAAGATTTAAATATAGAGGATAACTATACTTTGATAACATTAGATTCAGCTAACTTAGATAGATTAGGTATAAATAAAGAGCTTGCAGTTAATGCGTCAAAACTTATAAATATAGATCATCATATTAGTAACACAAAATATGGTGATCTATATTATGTTGATTCAGAGTCTAGTTCAACAGGTGAAATTATATTTGAATTGATAAAAGAGTTAAATGTTGATTTGGATTCGGAAATATCTAATTGTTTATATACAGCTATTTCATCAGATACAGGTAGTTTTATGTATAGCAATACAACATCTAAAACACACAAAATAGTATCTAAACTTTATGAAAATGGATTAAATACAGATGAAATTAATATTAATTTATATCAAAGTAATAGCTATAAAAAAACAATTTTGCAAAGCAAAGTTTTAATGGAATTAGAACTATATCATGAAAATAAATTAGCTGTTGGAATTGTAGATGGAGATATATTAAAATCTACAGATACTTCTATGGAAGATACGGAAGGTATTGTGGAAAAAATTCGTGATATAAAAGGAATAGAAGTTGCTGTTTTAATAAAAGAGAATTATGAGAATTTTAAAATAAGTACTAGGAGTAAAAGATATGTAAATGTCTCTAAACTATGCGAAAAATTTAATGGTGGCGGACACATAAGAGCGGCAGGATGTACTTTGGATAAAGAAAATACTTTAGAACAAATTAAAACTAATTTTATAAAAGAAATAGGTAAAGATATATGAATGGTATAATAAATTTTTTTAAACCTAAAGGAATGACTTCTCATGGTGCTGTTAATTTCTTGAGAAGAAAATTAAATATTAGAAGAATAGGTCATACAGGAACGCTAGATCCAAATGTATCAGGTGTTCTTCCTCTGTGTATAGGAAAAGCTACTAGAGTCTCAGAATATTTATTAGACTCAGATAAAGAGTATATTGGTGAATTAACTTTAGGTGTTGAAACTGAGTCTCAAGATATGGAAGGGGATATTGTTAATAAATCTGATTTAATAGTATCTGAAAAAGAAATTAGAGAAGTATTCGCTAATTATATTGGTGAAATATATCAAATTCCTCCAATGTATTCAGCTTTAAAACATAAGGGGCAAAAATTATATGAAATAGCTAGAGAAGGAAAAGAAGTTGAGAGAAAGAAACGTAAAGTTTATTTATACGAAAATGAAATTCTAAATATAACTGGAAATAAAGTTTTATTTAGAACTAAATGTTCAAAAGGAACTTATATTAGAACTCTTTGCCATGATATAGGTAAAGAGTTAGGTACTTATGGATATATGTCTTATCTTATAAGAACTAAAGTAGACAGTTTTTCACTAGAGGACTCTATTGGAAAAGAATTTATAGAGAGTATTTCATTGGATAATTTAAACAAATATATAATTCCAATGGACTATGCTGTTAAAAACTTTGAAAAAATAGAATTAAAAGAAGATTTATTTTTCGAAATATCCAATGGATCACAAATAAATTTAGATATTAATAATATTAACTATTCTAAAGGTTTTGACGAATATAGAGTTTATTGTAAAAATAAGTTTGTAGGAATTGGGATAATAATAAATAAGAATTCTTTTAATTATTTAAAAATGAAAAAAGTATTATTAACTTAGGATGATAAAATGGAAATAATAAATCTAGATATAAATAAAAATAAATATGAAAATGTAGCTGTTGCCCTAGGAAACTTTGATGGTATACATTTAGGACACCAGGAATTAATTAAAAAAGTGGTTAATGAATCTAAGAAAAACAACTTAAAACCATCAATTTTATTTTTTGAGAATCATACAAAATCTATTATAAATAATAAAAATCCTAAAATGTTAACTAATAATAACCAAAAATATAAACTTGCAAAGAGCTTAGGAATAGAAGTTATTTATACATTGGATTTTACAAAAAAAATTATGAATTTATCTCAAGAAAAATTTATTGAAATAATTTTGAAAAACAAATTAAATACGAAATTAGTTGTAGTAGGTTTTGATTATAGATTTGGATTTAAAGCTAAAGGAACATCAAACTCACTTTTAGATTTAAATAAAAAATATAATATAAAAACAGAAATAATAAAACCTGTTGAGATAAACGGAGAAGTTATTAGTAGCAGTTATATTAGAAATCTTATAAAAGATGGTAATCTAAATTCAGCAAACAAACTTTTAGGGAGAAATTATTCGATACAAGGTAAAGTAGTTAGTGGAGCTAGTAGAGGTACAGGATTAGGATTTCCTACTGCAAATCTAGAGTATGATGAAAATTATTTGTTACCCCTATTAGGTGTATATAAAACAAATACCAAAATAGATGATAAGTTATATTTATCTATGACGGATATAGGATATAATCCAACTTTCAACGAAGATAGGATTAAACTTGAGACATATATTTTAAATTTCAGTAAAGATATATACGGGAAAACAATGGAAATAGAATTTTTAGATTTTCTAAGAAAAGATATTAAATTTAAAAACAAAGAAGAACTTATAAATCAACTTGAAAAAGATAAGAACAGAGTTCTAAATTCTTAAGAATTACTTGTTTACTATATGGTTGAATTATGATACAATATAAATGTACTTATAACTATGTTTAACGTAACCTCAGTGTTATACATGGTATAGGTGAATATAAAATTGGAGGGGTTTATTTTGGTAACAAAAGAGAAAAAAGAAGAAATTATAAAAGAGTTTCAAAAACATGAAGGTGACACTGGTTCGCCAGAAGTTCAAATAGCAATATTAACTCATAGAATAAATGCAGTTAATGAACACTTAAAAACTCATAAAAAAGATCACCATTCAAGAAGAGGATTATTAAAAATGGTAGGTCAAAGAAGAGGATTATTAAAATATCTACAAAACAATGACATTGTTAGATATCGTTCTTTAATTGAAAAATTAGGCATAAGAGGTTAATTAAGAGCGGGATTATCCCGCTCTATTAATTTATGTAGATGTATTTGATTAAAGATATAAAAAATGTAATACGGGAGGTATTATTATATGGAGAATATTGAAAAAATATTTCGTTATGACTTGGATGGAGAAGAATTAGAAATTAGTATAGGTAAAGTTGCAGAACAAGCTGGAGGAGCATGTTTGGTTAAGTATGGAGATACTGTTGTACTAGTTACAGCAACTGCATCTAAAGAACCAAGAGAAGGAATAAATTTCTTCCCACTAAGTGTAGATTATGAAGAAAAAATGTATTCTGTAGGGAAAATCCCAGGTGGATTTATAAAAAGAGAAGGTAGACCTAGTGATAAGGCTGTGTTAACATCCAGACTTATTGATAGACCTATTAGACCATTATTTCCTGAAGGATTTAGAAATGATGTTCAAGTAATTGCAACTGTACTTTCTGTAAGTCAAGATCACTCACCTGAATTTGCAGCAATGATTGGATCATCTATATCACTATCAATATCCGATATACCATTTGATGGACCAACAGGATCTGTAAATGTAGGTTTAATTGATGGAGATTTTATTTTAAATCCAAATGAAGAACAAAGAGGTGTGTCAGAACTAGATTTAACTGTATCAGGTACAAAAGATGCTATTATGATGGTTGAAGCAGGAGCCGATATACTATCAGAGGAAGTTATTTTAGATGCTATTTTATTTGCGCATAAAGAAATAATGAAAATTTGTGAATTCATACAAGAAATCGTGGATGAATTAGGTAAAGAAAAATTAGAATTTGAAGTCTTTCAGCCAGATAATGAATTAAGAGAAGAAATAGTAAACTTTGGAAAAGAAAAACTTACTGCTGCAGTAATTACATCTGACAAAGCTGAAAGAGAAAAAATGATGGATTCAGTTAAAGACGAAATAAGAGAAAAGTTTTTAGATGAAGAAGAGAATAATTCTAGAGATATTTCTAATATTATAGATGATATTGTATCGGATGAGATTAGAAGACTTATAGTAGAAGAGAATAAAAGACCTGATAATAGAAAATCTAATGAAATAAGAAAAATTACTTCTGAAGTTGGATTACTTCCAAGAACTCATGGATCAGGACTATTTACAAGAGGGCAAACTCAAGTATTAACTGTAGCTACGCTAGGTGTTCTTAGTGAATCACAAATGGTAGATGGAATAGGTGACAACGAAGATAAAAGATATATGCATCACTATAATTTCCCACCATATTCAGTAGGAGATACTAGACCTGTGAGAGGTCCAGGAAGAAGAGAAATAGGACATGGTATATTGGCAGAAAAGGCATTAGTTCCAGTAATTCCATCTGAAGAAGAGTTCCCTTATTCAATGAGATTAGTATCAGAAGTTTTAAGTTCGAATGGATCATCATCTCAGGCAAGTGTATGTGGGAGTACTTTAGCACTAATGGATGCAGGTGTGCCTATTAAAGCGCCAGTAGCTGGAATTGCTATGGGTATGATTAAAGAAGGGGATAGCATAGCTATACTATCAGATATACAAGGCTTAGAGGATCACTTAGGCGATATGGACTTTAAAATAGCTGGAACAAGAGAAGGCATTACAGCAATACAAATGGATATTAAAATATCAGGTATTACAGAAGATATTTTAAAAGAAGCTTTAAAAGAAGCAAATAAAGGTAGAATCCATATACTAGACAAAATGAATGAATCTATCGTTGAGCCTAGAAAAGATTTATCTACATTCGCACCTAGGATATATACATTAGAAGTTGACCAAGATAAAATTAGAGATATTATAGGGCCTGGTGGAAAGGTTATAAATCAGATAATTGATGAAACTGGGGTTAAAATAGATATAGAAGATGATGGTAAAGTATTCATAGCTGCAACTGATGGTGAATCTGGAGAAAAAGCAATACAAATGGTTAAAGATATTGTTAAAGAAGTAGAAGCTGGAGAAACTTATTTAGGAACAGTTAAAAGAATTATGAACTTCGGAGCTTTTGTAGAAATTATAAATGGAAAAGAAGGATTAGTTCATATATCAGAAATAGCTAATGATAGAATAGATAAGGTTGAGGATGTTCTTTCAGTTGGCGATGAAGTAGCTGTAAAAGTTATTGAAATTGATAAACAAGGAAGAATAAATTTATCTAGAAAAGCATTACTTCCTAAAGATGATAATAAAACTAAATAAATTAATTTATTATTAAGATTCATACATGGACCTTTGGTTCATGTTTTTTCTTTTTCTTTTTAAATAAAACATCATAATAAATTATATCATAATTGATTACATTATATTATAATTAAAACAATCAAATTATGATATAATGTAATCAATAAAATGGGAGGTGAATATATGAATCTAGCAAATAAAATAACTATTTTTAGGATAATACTAGTACCAATATTTGTAGCAGTTTTATACTCAAATATTGAATATGCAAATTATATAGCTGGAATTATATTTTTATTTGCTGCAATAACAGATGCAATTGATGGACACTTAGCGAGAACTAAAGATATGATTACAGATTTCGGAAAGTTTATGGATCCATTAGCAGATAAAATATTAGTACTAGCAGCTTTCATTTCTTTAGTAGAAATTGGTAAAATTCCTGCTTGGATGGTAATTATTGTTATAACTAGAGAGTTTACTATAACTGGTCTTAGGGTATTAGCTGCATCATCAGGTATTACTATTGCTGCAAGTAATTTAGGGAAATTTAAGACTATATTTCAACTGTTAGCCATAATATTATTATTATTTAATAATTTCCCCTTTAATATGATTAATATTCCTATGGATTATTTATTATTACATATATCCATGATATTTACTATTATTTCAGGAATAGATTATATTTATAAAAATAAAGAAGTTTTTGAAAGAATGGACATGTAAATTAAGTAGGTGAATAATGAAAGCGGAAATAATATCTATTGGAACAGAAATAACAACTGGAAGTACTTTAAATACAAATAGTTATTTTATATCCAACTCTCTATTAGAATATGGATTTGAAACTACCCATCAAACCAGTGTTGATGACAATATAGAAAGATTAAAAAAAGTTATAGAAATAGCTTTAGATCGATCAGATTTAATTATTACAACAGGTGGATTAGGTCCAACAGAAGATGATTTAACAAAAGAAACGGTTGCAGATTATTTGAATTTAAAATTAAAAAAAGATGAAGATATGAAACGAAAAATAATACAATTATTAGGTAAGTACAAAAATATACCTAAGAATAATTTTAAACAAGCTAATTTAATAGAAAATAGTAAATTTCTTAAAAACACGGTGGGTACGGCACCAGGAATTTATTTAGAGCATGGTGATAAAACTATAATATTATTACCTGGTCCTCCAAGAGAGATGGAAGTAATGTTTTTAAATGAAGTTATTCCCAATTTAAAGAAAAATGATATTAAAATAATAAAAAAGTCAATAAACTTAACTGGCATAGGAGAATCTTTGGTTGAAGAAAAAATAAAGGATATCATCAAAATGTATGATGATATAGAAGTTGCTACATTTGGAAAAATCCAAGGTGTAGAAATTAAAATGATAGGCAGAGGTTCGGATTTAAATATATTGGAAAATAAAATTAATCATTTACAAAGATTAATTGATACAAGATTTACTGATAAAGTTTATTCTTATAATAATGAACCTATTGAAAAAATAGTTTTTGAATTATTAGAAAAAAATAATCTGAAAATATCATTTGCTGAATCTTGTACTGGTGGACTGTTAAGTAGTAAATTTATAAGACAATCAGGAATATCTAAAGTTTTTGATAGATCTTTTGTAACATATAGCAATAAATCTAAAATGGAAGAATTGAATGTTTCTGAAGAAACTTTATTAAGTTTTGGAGCTGTAAGTAAAGAAACCTCTATAGAAATGCTTAAAGGAGTATTAAATAGAGAAGATACAGACCTGGCAGTATCAATAACTGGAATAGCAGGTCCTCGGTCAGACTCCACTAATAAGCCGGTAGGTTTAATATATGTATCTATTGGTAATGCAAATAAAACAATCACTAAGAAATTAGAATTTAATGGTAATAGACGAAGTATACAGGATCGTGTAGTTGATTATGCTTTATTTGAAATAAGAAAATTTATACTTAATAATTATTGACTAAGTAGCTAGTTTGTTGTATTATATATCTAGCGGATAGAACTTATGTTCGGAGGGAGGGAATTCAGTTTAACTGAATACAATTATGAGTGAAAATAAAGAAAAAGAAAAAGCAGTTGATATGGCTTTAAGTCAAATAGAAAAACAATTTGGAAAAGGTTCCATAATGAGATTAGGTGAAAATGTTAAATTAAATATTGACTTTATTCCTACAGGATCATTGGCTTTAGATATTGCCTTGGGAATAGGTGGGATTCCAAGAGGAAGGATTATAGAAATATATGGTCCAGAATCTTCAGGTAAAACAACCGTTGCATTACATGCAATAGCTGAAGCACAAAAAGAAGGTGGAATAGCTGCATTTATAGATGCAGAGCATGCTTTAGATCCAGGATATGCTAAGAACTTAGGAGTAGATGTAGAAAACTTAATAGTATCTCAACCAGATACTGGAGAACAAGCACTAGAAATAGCAGAGGCATTAGTGCGAAGTGGTGCAGTTGATATTATAGTTGTGGACTCTGTAGCTGCCTTAGTTCCAAAAGTTGAAATTGAGGGTGAAATGGGAGATAGTCACATGGGTTTACAAGCTCGACTTATGTCTCAGGCACTTAGAAAATTAGCAGGGGCTATAAGTAAATCTAATGCAAGTATAGTTTTTATAAATCAATTAAGAGAGAAGATAGGTGTAATGTTTGGAAGTCCAGAAACAACTACAGGTGGTCGCGCTTTAAAGTTCTATGCTAGTGTTAGACTAGATATAAGAAGAATAGAAACTCTTAAAGAAGGAGATCAGATGATAGGTAATAGGACAAGAATAAGAGTCGTAAAAAATAAAGTTGCCCCACCATTCAAACAAGCTGAATTTGATATAATGTATGGAACAGGCATATCAAAAGAAGGAAATATTTTAGATGTAGGTGTGGATTCAGAAATAATTGATAAAGCAGGTTCTTGGTATAGTTATGGTGAACATAGATTAGGCCAAGGTAGAGAAAATTCTAAAAACTTTTTACTTGATAATCCAGAAATATTAAATGAAATCGAAAGAAAAATACGAGTAGAACATGAATTATTAGATGATGAAGAGTTAGAACAATTAAAAAAAGAAAAAGCTGCAAAAGAAGAAGCTGCTAAAAAAGAAGAATTAAAAAATAACAAAGAAAAAGAAGAAAAGAAAGATAAAAAATAATTAAATAATATCATAAACAAGAAGCCAATTGAATATTCAATTGGCTTCTTGTTTATGATATTATAGTTATATACAGTGAATTTAGATGAGGAGATATATATGAGGATACTATTTTTTACAGATACACATATTAGAGGAAATAATCCAGCTAATAGGATTGATGATTATATGAATTCATTAGAATTAAAAATAAAAGAAATAATACAATTAGTAATTGATTTAGATGTAGATTTTATATTACATGGTGGGGATATATTTGACCGACCAGATATATCGATTTCCGTGGTAAATAGATTTGTTAAGTTGTTCAACCAATTTAAGGCTCCACTTTACTTTATAAGTGGTAATCATGATATATATGGGCATAACCCAGATACTATTTATAGAACTACATTGAGTCTTCTTGATATAGTTGACGTAGTAAATATGGTAAATAGAGAAGATATTTTTATTTTAGAAAAAGATGATCTAAAAGTACAATTAACTGGACAACCATATGTATATGATATTGATGGAAATGAAAAGGATAAATACTATTATCCACCTAATATAGAAAAGCATATAGATTATTCAATCCATATGGTTCATGGACTATTGGTAGATAAACCTTTTATAAAAGGAGTACCTTATACTCTAGTAGAAGATATTCAAAATACTCCTGCTGATATTACATTATCTGGTCATTACCATTCTGGATTTAAAACTATAAATATAAATGGGAAGTATTTTATTAATCCAGGAAGTATTGCTAGAATAAGTAATACTACTAAAGAGATGAGAAGGAAGCCTAAAGTAATATTATTAGAATTAAATGATGATATAAATATCAAGGAAATATATTTAAAATCTGCTAAACCTGGTATAGAAATTTTAGATAGAAGCAAACTAGAAGAAGCAGGTTATCAAAGTGAAAGAATTTATGAATTTCAACAAGGAATAAATTCTGCTATTAATTTTGAAAAGTTAGATATTAATGAAGTATTAATGGAGGTTTCTAATGCTGAAAATGTTGAAGAATCAGTGAAAAAAGAGGCGCTTAGAAGAATATCAGAAATTCAAATGAAAGGACTGGATGATAATTAAATGAAGTATATTAAAAAAGTCGTTTTAGAAAACTTCCAATCTCATAAATATACAGAAGTTGAATTTGATAGTAGATTAAATATAATTGTGGGAGACTCTGATAGTGGTAAAACTGCAATATTCAGAGGAATTAAATGGGTTTTATATAATGAACCTTTAGGGGACTTTTTCATTAGAGAAGGCAGCAATAGCTGTAAAGTAACTATAGTTTTAAATGATCAAACAGTTGTAGAGAGATTTAGAAGTAAGAGTAAAAATTCTTATCATTTATACTTACCCAATGAAAAAGAAGCTGTATTTGAAGGTTTTGGACACAATGTACCCTATGAGATAAGCAAAGCTATAGGAATACAAAGGATTAACTTGGATAAAGATAGGGTTAGAAGTGTAAATTTATCTGAACAACTTGATGGAGCTTTTCTACTGTCAGAAAGTGGATCTATTAAAGCTAGTTCAATAGGTAGACTTGTAGGTGTTAATATAATAGATGACGCCTTAAGAAAGAGTTTAAATGATAGTAGAAGATTAACAATAGAAAACAACTCTATTCAATCTTCTATTATAGAATTAAAAGAAGAATTATCGTCATATGATTATTTAGAAGATTTAGAGAAAAAATTGCAATACCTTAAAAATATAAGAGAAAAGATAAATATTAAAATTATTAAAAAAAATAAAATGATAAATTTATTCAAAGAATATAAGGTTATACTATTATCTAAAGAAGAAAGTAAACATATTTTAATTAAAACAACTAATATAAAATCTTTACAAGATAAGATAAATGAAATTCAAAATTTAATATATAGGAAAAATAATTTAAGTTTAAAAAATAAATATTATTTAGAAGTTATTAATAATATAAGAGAAAATAAATTTATGGAAAAATCACTAAAGAATATTGAACTTAGTTCAGAACTTATAAAACAATTAAATTTGCATTTAGATAACTTTCACAATCTAGTAAAGTCAAAAAAACTATACATTTATAATAGAGATTCAATTAAGTCAATACAAGATAATTTGTCCAGGATAAATAAAATTACTTTGTCAGAAAATAAATATCATGAAATAGAAAATAAATATAGATATTATAAAAAACTTATTAAAATTAATAGTCAGAAAAAAGATATAGAGAAAAGATTAAAAATTGGTAATGTTTTTACAAATAATTTTAAACAAATAGATAAAATTCATAATATTAATTTCGAAATTACTAAAAAAACATCTAGACTTATAAATATAAAAAAACAACAATACAATTATCTAGAAATTAAAAATATTAAAAATGAAATTATTGAGAATATAGAAAAAGATAAAATTAAAACAACAGAACTATTAACAAAATATAAGATGATTTTATCAAAACAGGAAACATGCCCACTTTGTTTTAGTAGTATAGATGAAGATAGGATAAATAATATAATTAAAAGTTATGAGGAGGATTTAAATTATGAACTATGAAGAAGAATTAAATATTTTAAAAAATGATTTAGAAAAAGCAAAAGGGCTTAAATATCAAGCTGAAGCAAGATTAGAACAATTAAATAACCAAGAAAAACAAATCATAGAAGAATTAAATGAATTAGGGGTAAAACCAGAGAATCTAGAGTCCGAGATAGAAAAGCTTGATAAAGAAATAAGAAGTTTATTTAAAGAAGCTAATGAGTATTTGCCTAAAGATTTATTGGAAAAGAAGTGATTAGATGATAATCAATAACTTAAATGAATTGGATATTCAGATAGATCGGATAAATAATCATTTAATAAAAGAAAAAGGTAAATCCGAGAAAATAAAAGAACAGTTAACTAATAATAAATCTAATTCTCAAGAGATTTTATTGGAAATAAATTTATTAGAAAAAGTTAATTTATTATTTCAAAGAACATCTGAATTTGCAAGAAATCAAGCTAAATTACAAATAGAATCTTTGGTTACAAATTGTCTAGAGTTTGTATTTGATGATAATATAAAATTTGAAATAGAAATTAAGGAATTAAATGGACGTCCACATGCCAAATTCTATGTGGTTACAAATCAGGGAGAAAATGAAGTGAGATTAGAGCCAGAGTTATCAAGAGGTGGGGGAGTAGTTGATGTTGTTTCTTTAGCATTAAGAATAGCTTTTCTAGAAATTCATAAACCTAAAATAGAAGGCCCATTGATGTTAGATGAACCAGGTAAACATGTCAGTAGTAATTATATATTTAATGTTTCTAGTTTTTTAAAAAAGGTTTCAGAATTATTTGGAAGGCAAATTATAATGATAACTCATAATGACTTTTTATCTTCAATAGGAGATAATTCATATATTGTTCAACTTGACAATGGAATTAGTAATGTTGAACAATTAAAATTAGAAGATATATAATTTTAATTGAATTGAGGATCATCTGATAAATCTGATTTATCTTGACTTTATTCATAAAAAGTAATAAAATGTAGATGTATATTAGTTTTTACTAATATACATCTGTTAGAAATTTGTTAGGTGAAAAATGAATATGAAATTTATTTGAAATCATTAAAATTAAAATTGGAACTTGAAAATTTCATAAATATGGAGGTGTTTAGTTATTAATAGTATAATAGTTTTAGTTATAGGTGCTGCTATAGGTCTTCCTTTAGGTTACTATGTTAGAAGACATATAGGTGAAGGAAGAATAAATAATGCAGAAGAGATAGCTAAAAGAACAATTGAAGATGCAGCAAGAGAAGGGGACGCGCAAAAAAAAGAACTTCTACTTGAGGCTAAAGAAGAAATTCATAAAAGAAGAACAGAAGCAGAACTTGAAAACAGGAAGATTAGAAATGATCTACAGTCCTTTGAGAAAAGAGTTATTAATAAAGAAGATATTGTAGATAGGAAATCTGAATCTATTGAGAAAAAAGAAATTATGTTAAATAAAAAACTTAAAGATGCAGAAGTAAAAGAAATAGAAATAGAAGGAATTTATAACAAACAAATAACAGAACTTGAAAGATTATCAGGATTAACTACAGAAGAAGCAAAAGACTTGCTGTTAAATAATATTGAAAAAGAAATAGTTCATGAATCAGCAGTTCTTATAAAAGAAATGGAAAGTAAAGCTAGAGAAGAAGCTGATAAAAAATCTAGAGAAATTATATCTACGGCTATCCAAAGATATGCTGCAGATCATGTTGCTGAGACAACGGTAACAGTAGTTACTTTACCTAATGATGAAATGAAGGGTAGAATAATAGGTAGAGAAGGTAGAAATATTCGAGCATTAGAAACACTTACTGGTATTGACCTTATAATTGACGATACACCTGAAGCAGTTGTTTTATCAGGATTTGATCCTGTAAGACGAGAAGTTGCAAGAATAGCTTTAGAAAAATTAATTGTTGATGGTAGGATACATCCAGCAAGAATTGAGGAAATGGTTGAAAAGGCCAAAGAAGAAGTAGATATGGTTATAAGAGAAGAAGGTGAGCAAGCAGCATTTGATACAAATGTTCATGGAATGAACCCTGAACTTATAAAATATTTAGGTAGATTGAAATATAGAACATCTTATGGACAAAATGTGTTAAAACATTCTATCGAAGTAGCACACTTAGCAGGTATGATGGCTGCAGAATTGGGTGCTAATGTTAAAATTGCTAAAAGAGCTGGTTTATTACATGATATTGGTAAATCAGTGGATCATGAAGTTGAAGGGCCTCATGTTGAAATAGGGGTTGATTTAGCAAGAAGATATAATGAATCTAAGGAAGTTATACATGGTATAGAAGCTCACCATGGTGATGTAGAAGCACAGACAGTGGAGGCTATGTTGGTACAAGCTGCGGATGCAATATCTGCTGCGAGACCAGGAGCTAGAAGAGAAACTTTAGAAATTTATATTAAAAGATTAGAAAAACTTGAAGAAATAGCTAATTCCTTTGAAGGAGTAGAAAAATCTTATGCTATACAAGCTGGTAGAGAAGTTAGGATACTTGTAGAGCCTGAAAAAATCTCCGAAAGTGAAATTGTTAATATGGCAAGGGATATAGGTAAAAGAGTGGAAAAAGAATTAGATTATCCGGGCCAAATAAAAGTGAATGTAATCCGTGAAACTAGAGCGGTTGAGTATGCTAAATAGATGGCAACTTAGTTAATATCCAGAAATAAAAAAAAGACCTACTTTATAAAGATAGGTCTTTTTTTTATAAATAATTAGGAGTTGATATATATTAAATTTGATTTACATATACATACAAATTATTCAGATGGATTGTTTGATCCGATTCAAGTAATAAAATTAGCTAGAGAAAGAGGATTGGATGGTATAGCTATAACTGATCATGATACAATATCTGGAATAGAAGAAGCGAAAAATTATATTGAGTCTAATTATAAGGGTAATTTTTCATTAGTTCCAGGTATAGAATTTGGATGTATTGATGAAGGGGAAGAAATACATATTTTAGCCTATTTTATTGATTATAAAAATCCAGAGCTGTTAGATTTAATAGCTAAGCTGAAATTATCAAGAATTAATAGATCTAAAAAAATAATTCAAAAGCTTAATGAATTAGGAATACCTATATCATTTGATGAAGTTTTAAAAGAGACAAAAGATAATTTGATAGGAAGGCCTCATATAGCAAGAGCATTGATAAAAAAAGGATATTCTAAAGATATAGCCAATGCATTTGATAAGTATATAGGAGTAGGTAAGCCTGCCTATGTAGATAGATTTAAATTAGGTTTAAGAGAAGTTATTGGATTAGTAAATAATATTGGCGGAATATCAGTATTAGCACATCCTGGTTTGTTAAAAGATAAAACCAAGATACAAAAATGTATAGAATTAGGTATAGATGGGATAGAGTGTATACACTCTGATCATAGTTATGAGGAAACTAAACACTTTAAAAAAATATGTATAGATAATAATCTTAAAATAACGGGAGGATCTGATTGTCATGGACAATATCAAGAAGGAGATCTGTTATTAGGTAATTACTATTTAGAATTAGAAAATATTGATATGTTAAAAAAATCAAAATAAAGGAGGGATTAGTTATGAGCTCAACTAGACAAAGACAATTTCCTACAAAAATGAGTACTACTGCACTTGTAAAGATGTACACATTACACTTATTAACAGAAGGAACTTTTTATGGTAATAAAATAATTGATGAAATAAAAATTAGACTTAAAAATAAATGGGAACCTAGTCCAGGAATGTTGTATCCACTACTAAGAGAGTTAGAGTCAGATGGATATATAGAAGGCTCATGGGATCAACCTAATAAAAGATCAATAAGAAGGTATAGAATAACTAATAAAGGGTATGAACATTATAGAATCTTACTTTTAAAAAACAAGCCTGCTTTAGACGACTCTTTAATAATAGTAGAAAGTATACTAAAAGATATTTATAAAGATTAGCTAAATTATTATATATTTAAGGCTATTAATTTATAAGCCTGAAGTATTAGGAGGTTTTTATGACAAATAAATATGAA
>JARIDA010000063.1 GCA_029257065.1 Tissierellaceae bacterium
TAAATAAATTTAAAAATAGAGGTAAACATATAATAACATCCTGCATAGAACATCCATCTGTATTAAATAAATTTAAACATTTAGAGTCCATTGGATTTGATGTGAGTTATATTGATGTTAATAATGATGGAGAAATAGATTTAAAAGTTTTAAGTGACCAACTAAGAGAGGATACAATATTAGTTTCTATTATGCATGTGAATAATGAACTGGGAACTATAGTTGATATAAATGAGATAAGTAGATTAATAGAGGAGAAAAAAAGTAATGCTCTATTTCATGTGGATGGGGTTCAGGCTTTTGGTAAGATAGAATTTTCACTTAAAGAACTTAAAGTTGATTTATACTCATTTAGTAGTCACAAGATATATGGACCTAAAGGTGTGGGAGGACTATATATTAATAAGAAAAATCATTTAGATCCAGTTATATTTGGTGGAAATCAGGAAAATGGGTTCAGATCAGGAACTGAAAATTCTCCAGCTATAATTGCATTTGGTGAAGCAGTGAGAATATTAGATGAGAATTTTGATAAAGAAAATTCCCATGTTAAAGAGATTAAGAATTATTTTATTAAAAAATTAAAATATGAAATAGATGATATTAAAATAAATGGTAGAATTGAAAAAACATCTCCATATATAGTAAATATTTCCATCAGAAACACAAGAGGAGAAGTGCTTTTACATTATTTAGAACAGGATGATATATATATATCTACATCATCAGCATGTTCATCAAATAATACGGAGAAAAGTCATGTGCTTAGTAGTATAGGGCTTACAGATAATGAAATTGAAGGTTCTATAAGAATATGTTTTTCATATAATACAAGTAGAGAAGATATAGATTATACAATAGATAAGATGAAGAAAGCTATAACAGAGATTCGCGAAATAATGATGAGGTGAAGTGGATGAAAAAAGTAATATCAGTAAGTTTAGGGGAAATAGTTTTAAAAGGTAGAAATAGAGTTCATTTTGAGAACAAATTAGTGCATCAGATTAAAAGAGCTATTAGTGATATAGGATATGAAAAGGTATATAAAGAACAGGGAAAGGTTTATATTGAAGGAGAAGAAAGTGATTTTGAAGATTTAATAAATAGACTTGAGAAAGTATTTGGACTTGTATATATAAGTCCTTGTATAAGAACTGATAAAAATATAGATTCCATTGAAAAAGCAGTTTTAAAAGCTATAGAGGAGAAAATTAATAAAGATTCTCCAAAAACATTTAAGGTGGAAACAAATAGAGCGGATAAAACCTTTAAGCCAGAATCACCTAAACTTTCCAGTGATATGGGCGCTGTAGTTTTAAGAAATATAGATGGACTTAAAGTTGACGTTCATAATCCAGAGACTTATATTTATATAGACATAAAGGAAAGTGCATATATATACACAGATAGAATAGAAGGAGCTAGAGGAATGCCTCTGGGAACCAATGGAAAAGGAATGTTGTTGTTATCAGGTGGAATAGATAGTCCTGTAGCAGGTTATTTAATGGCAAGAAGAGGGGTTGGAATAACAGCAGTACATTATCACTCGTATCCATTTACAAATGAGAGAGCAGAGGCAAAAGTAAAGGACCTGGCAAAAATACTTTCCAGATATATTGGAGATATTAAAATGTATAGTGTAAATATATTAGAAATTCAAAAAGAAATTAATAAAAATTGTCCAGCACCAGAGATGACCATACTTTCACGAAGATTTATGATGAGAATAGCAGAAAAGATAGCAAAAGATAATAATATTCAATCTTTAATAACTGGAGAAAACTTAGGACAGGTTGCTAGTCAAACTATGGAAGGCATAACTGTAACCAATGATGTAGTTACTTTACCGGTATTTAGGCCATTAATAGGATTTGATAAAATAAATATAATTGAGATTGCTAGAAATATTGAAACATATGAAACTTCAATATTACCATTTGAAGATTGTTGTACTGTATTTCTACCATCAAATCCAGTTATAAAACCAAGAATAAAGGATATAGAAAAATCAGAGGAACTTATAGATGTAGAAGGATTAGTTGAAAGAGCAATAGAAAATATGGAAGTTTATCATATAAAATAAGGAGGATAAAAATGGGTAGAAATATATTAATAGGAATAGTTATTATTGCCATAATCTTGGGGGGAACTATGATAAGTTCTTATAATAATTTGAATGTATTAGATGAAGATACAAATGCAGCATGGGGACAAGTTGAAAATCAATTAAAAAGGAGAGCAGATTTAATTCCAAATCTATTGGAAACAGTTAAGGGATATGCCTCTCATGAAAAAGACGTTATTGAAGGTATAGCTGAGGCTAGAACCAACTATTCAAATGCAAATACTCCAGAAGAGTATGCAGAGGCTGAAGAAACTTTCACTGGTGCTGTTAGAAATTTAAACTTAATAGTTGAAAGATATCCAGATTTAAAAGCAAATCAAAATTTTCAAGACTTACAAGCAGAATTATCAGGGACAGAAAATAGAATAGCCACAGAAAGAATGAGATATAATGAAGTTGTTAGAGAGTATAATACTACTATAAGAAAATTTCCAAAAAATATAATGGCTAATATGTTTGGATTTAATTCAAAACAATATTTTGAAATATCAGAAGCTGATGCAGAAGTTCCAAAAATAGAATTTTAGGAGTGTTTGGATGAGAGACAAAAGATTAATATTCATATTAGTAAGTCTATTGATCTCTATAGGTTCCATTTCTTTTGGAGTTGATTCTAGAATCCCACAAATTAAGGGTGACTTATATGTATTTGATGAGGCAGAGTTAATTAGTGATGAATTAGAAAGATATATAATTGATAAATCTAAAAAAATATATGGAGAAACTAAAACTCATATTTTGACAACTACAATTAGTAGTTTAGAAGGAATGGATATAAGAGAATATTCAAGTTTACTCTTTAATAATTTAGAATTAGATAAAAAAGATAGAAATGGCATACTAATATTAGTAGCTCCCAACGAGGACAAATCATGGATACAAATAGGCCCAGATGTAAAGGCTTCTATTAGAGATAATATTAAAAATTCCTCAATAGAAGACGAGATCAGTTCATATATACGAATGGGAGATTTTGATAATGGTATTCTTTTAGGTGTAAATAAGATTATTCAAGAAATGGATAGGGAATATAATATAGAAATAGGAGAATTAAAAAAAATATCTAGACCAATAGAATCAGATGGTTTTGATATTCCCTGGAAATTTATATTGGTAATAATAATAATCGGATTTATGGATATGAAATTCTTTAAAGGAGCGCTATTTTATACCATTACACTTAGTATAGGATTTGGTAGAAAAGGTACAGAGAGTTATGATGGAAGAAATAAAAGATGAGTTAGTATGAAATATTAGGAGAGTGATAAGAATGAGAAGAAAAACCAGTATAATCTTAACTATAATATTTTTAATATCATTTCTGTTTACGTCTCATTCTTTAGCTTTAGATATTTCTATTCCAAAAGCTTCAAATGAATTTTATATTTATGATGGAGAAGCTATTATAGAAAGATCTGTGGCTGATTATATTATAAGTGTAAATAAAGAATTATATGAAAAGACAGGTACACAAATAGTTATAGCCACCTCAGAAGTAAAAGACAATACAAATATAAATGAATATGCAACTGCCATATTTGAAGATTGGGAAATAGGTACTATGGGAGAAGATAATGGAATCTTGATTTTAATAGATCCAATCAATAATGATATTTGGATAGAGGTAGGATATGGATTAGAAGGTACACTCCCAGATAGTCGAGTGAAAAGAATAATAGAAAATGATATGATTCCAAACTTTAAAGTAGGAGATTATGGTTTAGGAATATTAGAGGGATTCAATAGTATTTTAATGAGAGTGGAAGATGAATATGGAATAGATATTGGAATTGATTCAGGAGTTGTAATAGATGGATATGGAGCAGTTAAATACGATGAAAATTACAATCAATATGTTCAAGATAATTATTCTATAGAAAAAGTTCCACAATCCAGTACACAAAATCAACAGGGAAATAGATTAAAAAATATACTTTTAATTATAATGTTATCAGCATTTATTATGTTTGATTTTTATTTCTTAGGAGGGCAAAGAACCTATTTAATACTTAGAATGTTAGCCTCTTCAGGTAGAGGTGGTGGAGGAGGATCCAATGGTTCATCTGGCGGTGGTGGTCGCTCTGGAGGCGGTGGCGCAGGTGGAAGTTGGTAATAAGTTAATGTTTTGCCAAATAGCCTTTTAAAAGGCTATTTTTTTGTTGGGAAATATATTTTACTATTTAAATATGTTTGGAGTTTTTAAGAGAATTTGGTTATAATGGAAAGGAAAATAAAAATGGAATTAGTATGGAGGGATTTAAATGAAAAGTATAGAATTAAAAAATATTACTAAAGAATATGATGGAAATCCTATTATAAAGAATCTAAATTTAAATATAAAAGAAAATGAATTCTGGACTCTATTAGGACCTAGTGGATGTGGTAAAACTACAATATTAAGATTGATTGGAGGTTTTGAAGAACCAACATCAGGAGAAATATTATTTCAGGGAAAAAATATTACAGAAGTCCCTTCATATAATAGACAGATAAATACTGTGTTTCAAAAATATGCTCTATTTCCTCATTTAGATGTATATGAAAACATAGCTTTTGGATTGAGAATTAAAAGAGTAGATGAGAGTATAATAGAAAATAAAGTCACCCATATGCTTAAACTTGTAAATCTAGAAGGATTTGAAACAAGAAGGATAGATTCCTTGAGTGGGGGACAGCAACAGAGAATAGCAATGGCAAGAGCATTGGTTAATGAACCAAAAGTATTATTGTTAGATGAATCATTGTCTGCATTAGATTCTAAGTTAAGAAAAGAAATGCAAATAGAATTGAAAAATATGCAGAAAAAACTAGGTATAACTTTCATATTTGTTACCCATGATCAAGAAGAAGCTCTTACCATGTCAGATAAAATAGTAGTTATGGATAAGGGAGAAATACATCAAGTAGGAACACCTGTTGATATTTATAATGAGCCTAAAAATATAAAAGTAGCCAGATTTATAGGGGAAAGCAATATATTGTGTGGAGAGATGAAACAGGATATGTTGGTCAATTTTTCCAATAGAGATTTTCAGTGTGTAGATAAAGGCTTTGAAGATAATGAATCAGTAGATGTAGTTATAAGACCTGAAGATGTTGATATTGTTCAGCCAGAAGAAGGATTCTTAACTGGAAAGATAACAAGTGTAAGATTTAAGGGTGTCCATTATGAAATGATAATTAAATCTGATGGATTTGATTGGATTGCACATAGTACGGTTATGAGGCCTGTAGGAAATGAAGTGGGAATAAAAGTTGATCCTGAAAATATTCATGTAATGAGAAAAATAGGAGGGGATGAAAATTAAAAAATCCATGTATCCATATTTAATATGGCTATTAATATTTATAACCATTCCACTATTATTAGTTGGATATTTTGCCTTTACTACGGGAGATAGTATTAATTTTTCAGAATTTCAATTTAATATAGATAATTTTAAAAGATTTTTTACACCTGTATATATGAAAGTTCTCTATAAATCAGTTAAATTAGCTGGAATTTCAACAATAATATGCCTTTTAATAGGTTATCCTCTTGCTTATATAATAAGTAAAGAAAATAAGAAAAAACAAAATATAATGGTATTACTGTTACTGGTTCCCATGTGGATGAACTTTCTATTAAGGACCTATGCTTGGCTTAGTTTATTAGGGAAAAATGGAATACTAAATATGTTTTTAATGAAATTAGGATTTAGACAGATTAAATTTTTATATACAGAAGGAGCAGTTTTAATGGGAATGGTATATAATTTCTTGCCATTTATGGTTTTACCTATATATACGGTTCTTATAAAAATTGATAAAAGTTTAATTGAAGCCGCAAGAGATTTAGGTGCTAATAGAATAGAAACATTTATAAAAGTAACTTTACCACTTAGTATATCTGGAATAGTATCGGGAATTACAATGGTTTTTATTCCAGCAGTGAGTACATTTGTTATATCTAGTTTATTAGGTGGAAATAAATACAATTTAATTGGAAATATTATTGAGCAGCAATTTAGATATACTGGAGATTGGCACTTTGGCTCATCCATGTCTATAATTTTAATGGTATTTATTTTGCTTACTATGGGAGTTATAAATAGATTTGATAGAAAGAAAAGTGGTGATGAGCAATGAAAAGGATAGAAGAATTTACTAAGAAAATATACACATTTTTAGTATTTATATTTTTATATGCACCAATAATATTTTTAATGATATTTTCTTTTAATGACTCTAAATCAAGAAGTAAATGGACAGGATTTACCTTTAATTGGTATAGAGAATTATTTAGAGATGGTGAAATATTAAGGTCTCTATACTATACTCTACTGATAGCTCTATTAACAACAGTAATAGCAACAGCAATAGGAACTTTAGCAGCAATAGGAATTCACTATATGAAGGGAAAGAGAAAGAAAATTATATTAAATATGAATTATTTACCTATAATAAATCCAGATATTGTAACAGCTGTTTCACTTATGGCTTTATTTAGATTTCTAAGGATTAGATTTGGTTTTATAACAATGCTATTGTCACATATAACATTTAGTATACCCTATGTAATACTTTCTGTTTTACCAAAATTAAGACAAATGGATAAGAATTTATCTGAAGCAGCAATGGATTTAGGAGCAACACCTTTTTATGCCCTTAGAAAAGTAATAATTCCAGAGATTAAACCTGGGATATTTTCAGGTGCTCTTATGGTATTTACATTGTCAATAGATGACTTTGTAATTAGTTTTTTCAATACAGGACAAGGAGTTTCAAATTTGAGTATAACCATTTATTCTATGGCTAGAAGAGGTATAAATCCTGTAATAAATGCACTTTCAACTTTGATGTTTATAGGTTTATTAGTAATATTAATAATTATTAATATTAAAACAGATAAAGAAATTATGAGTAAGGGGAGGAGAATATGAAAGATTGGAAAATAAGATTTTCGATAATTGGAATAATTCTCATTTGTACATTAAATTTAGTTGGATGTAAAGAAAATGCTCCTCATGTAAATGTTTATAATTGGGGAGATTATATAGATAAGAATATATTGAAGGAATTTGAAATTGAAACTGGAATAAAGGTTAACTATGACACTTTTGCAACGAATGAAGATTTATATGTGAGAATGATGCAGGGAACTACAGATTTTGACCTTATAGTCCCCTCAGACTATATGATTGAAAGAATGATAGATGAACATATGTTGGACAAATTAGATTTATCCAATATTCCTAATATGAAAAATATAGATGATCAATTTTTAAAATTGGACTATGATCCATTAGGAGAATACTCAGTTCCATATATGTGGGGTACAGTTGGGATAATTTATAATGAGAGAATGATAGATGAAAAAATAGATAGCTGGGAAATACTTTGGGATGAGAGATACAAAGATGAAATAATAATGTTAAACAGTCAAAGAGATACATTTGCAGTGGCTCTATTAAAATTAGGATATTCAATGAATACTAGAAATTATGATGAATTGGTTAAAGCAAAAGAAGAATTAATTAGACAAAAGGAATTGGTCTACGCCTATCAAGGAGATGAGGTAAAGGATACTATGATAAGCGGTGATGCTGCTATGGCTGTAGTTTGGTCAGGAGATGCGGTTGCTATGATACAGGAGA
>JARIDA010000072.1 GCA_029257065.1 Tissierellaceae bacterium
AGCTTTGTAAACCCCATCTGGAGCAAGACCAAAAGGGAATATAAAAGATAGTAGCCTGCTATCATTCCAAAAGGTAGGTCGCATGACTCTATTGGTAACAATAGGGCTTAGATAGATGACTATTTAGACAGAACACGGCTTATAGACTTACTCTTATACATAAACATAAAAAACACCTGATTATTTCAGGTGTTTTTTTAAAATTAAAAATAAATAAAGCCAGCTTAGTTGTCTATCTATATCAAAATAATGATAACAATATAGAAGGAGAGGCATAAATGACAATATTAATAATAATCTATGGTTTAATTATAGGATCGTTTTTAAATGTATGTATATATAGAATCCCAAAGCACGAGAGTGTTATATTACCAAGATCTCACTGCCTTAACTGCAATAGTAGTTTGAAATATTATGATTTAATACCTGTTCTCAGTTTCTTCTTAAATAGGGGGAAATGTAGATATTGTTATACGGAAATATCAAGACAATATCCTTTAATAGAAATTATTAATGCTTTTTTGTATATAATAGTTTTTCATAAATTTGGTTTATCATTAAATTTTTTATTTTATTCTATAATTTTTTCTATTTTAATAGTTGTTACTTTAATAGATTTAAGATATATGATTATACCAGATGAATTAATTATAACTATATTAGTGTTAACCATAATACATAAAACACTATTATATGTATTATATAAAACATCTCCAAGTTTACTAGATAGTTCATTAGGGCTAATATTAAGTACGACATTTTTCATTCTAATTATAATTATTTCGAAGGGTGGAATGGGTGGAGGAGATTTAAAATTAATAGGATCCTTAGGATTTATTATAGGAACTATAAATATTTTTTTAACAATATTTATATCTTTTATTCTAGGATCTATTATTTCAATTTTTTTATTAGTAACTAAAATAAAAGATAGAAAAGATCCAATACCCTTTGGTCCTTTTATTGTCACAGCTTTTATAGTCACAGTATTGTGGGGACAGGAATTAATAGATTTATATATTAATTTATTATTTATATGATCTAAGTTATTATTATAAACTTATGTAGATTAAATTGTTTTATATCTAGAAACGGTAAGCAAATCTAGATCAATTGGATGGTTAAAATTGTTTTTGCTAATATGAAAAATATAATCACTAAAATCATTTAATATTTTAATGTTTTTATCTACATTAGTTACATTTTTAATTTGATTCATAGTATTAAGCAATGCAATCACTACAGAAATATCTTCTTTTCCATAATGTACTATCTGATAAAAAGTAAAATATAAGTCATCTTTAAAATTGAAGTCTTCATAGATTATCTTACCTTTAAAAGTATCTTCTTCTATTAATGTATAATTATCATTTATTTTGCATAATTGTCCAAATAATACTCCTAAAATATTAATACAATGAATAGCAGTATTAGGATCATTTATTCCAGGAGATATTGCTCTAAGAGCTATATCAACTATTTTTTGAAGAGAAAATCTATAATCGTTAAAAGATAATCTTTCACCATCAAAAGTAAATTTACGAAGAATTTTATCTTTTATACTATTCTCTAAATTTACATCATTAAAATAAATTGTTGCTATATGTTGATTAATATTTATGAAATCACCTATATTAGAGTTTATTATAAGCAGGGAGTCAATATCTTTTAACTCTGATAAAATAGAATCTAAATTCATAAGTTGAAAATACCCAGTTTTATTAGATTTTATTTTATAATTTAATTTATAAGAGCTAGAATCATATTCATTCAGAGACTTTTGTCCATCTTTATTCTTGATTTTATCCTCTATAATTGTATAGGATTCATTGTAGATTTTCTCAATTAATTTAGTAGCTTGTATAGAAGATGAAACTTTATATATAAATATTACAAAGTATATTAAAGAAAAAATAGAGTATAAAACTCCTATAGTAGCAGATAATACAAGATGTTCTGAAAAGCTATTTTTCATAAAGAACAGAGTTATTATTGAATAAAAAAATCCTCCAACAAATAATCCTAAAACCTTCATAGAGATTTTATCTGTTAAGAAGTTATTAACAACTCTGGGTGAAAACTCTGATGAGTACATAGTCAAAACAACCATTATTGTAGAAAAAGTAAAAGTTGTTATAGTGAGTAATGCACTGGCTAAAGTACTAAGAATTGTTTTTGCTAGATCTATACTTGTCAAAAACAATAAAGGTATCCTATCTATTAAGTCAATAGTTCCCGTATCAATAAGGACAGCAGTAATAGATAAGCCTATTGAAAAACTTATATATCTTAATAGATACATCCAAATTCTATTTTCTGAATTAAATTTTCTTAATTTCTCTATCATTAAATCATCTCCAATTAATATTAAAATAGCTAATGCAATTGTAACATAATTATAAATAAAATACATATAATAAACTAATCTACTATATTATTAAATTAATAGAAAGAAAAACATATTAATGATATAGTGTCTATGGATAAAGAATAATAAAAAGGAGTATATTATGGAAAATAAATCTTATGAAAAGGCAAAGAATGTATCTATAAAGACAATTTTTGTAAATGTAATATTATCAATTTTTAAAATAACAGCAGGAATAATAGGAAGTAGTAGTGCTATGTTTGCAGATGGAATACATACACTGTCAGATGTATTAACAACGCTAGTAGCTCTTATAGGAATCAAAGTAGCTTCAAAAAAAGCAGACGAAAATCATCCCTATGGGCATGAGAAATATGAGTCAGTATTTGCTAAAATACTTAGTATAATTCTACTGCTAACTGGAGTAGCTATAGGCTATGAGGCAATAATCTTATTAATTAAAAAAGAATTTCAAGAACCGGGCAAGATATCCTTATATGCAGCAGTGATTTCAGTTATGGCAAAAGAATGGATGTATAGATACACACTTAAAGCGTCTATAGAAATAAAGAGTATATCCATGGAAGCAGATGCTTGGCACCATAGATCAGATGCCTTATCTTCCATAGGTACTTTTATAGGAATATTAGGAGCAAGAATGGGTTATCCTGCTCTTGACCCAATAGCAGGTATAGTGGTTGCAGCTATGATTATAAAAGTAGGAGTTGAATTGTATCTAAAGTCTGTAAGTGAACTTGTAGATGAATCAGCTGATGAAGAAACTATAGATGAAATAAGGGAAAAGACCATGAGTGTTAAGGGAGTAAAAGCTATTAATGATTTAAAGACTAGGGTTTCAGGGAATACTATATATGTAGATATTGATATAGCTGTAAAATCAACGATAACAGTAGAAGAGGGCCATGATATTTCAGATGAAGTTCATGAATTATTAGAAAAAGATATTGATGCTATAAAGCACTGTATGGTTCATGTTGAACCTTATAAAAATAAAGAAGATAAGAACTACAATGTGAAGTGATTATAATAAAAGACCTTGCATTAATAAATTAAATAACTTATAATAAGAATGTAAATAAAAAAATGATTAAAATTTAGTTAGGAGTGTTATTAATTGAACTGTAATAGAAAAAAATCATCAGCAACCTTATTGTTAGTCTGTATATTAGCTATAATGGGTTTTAAAGATACTGGGGTATTTGTTAGTGATCTGGTATTAGATACAGCTAGATTTATAAAAGGTGAAGAGATAGGTATTGTTAAAGAAACAGAGTTAGTATACTTAGTTGAAAAAGAAGGGACAAATCATCAAGTACCAAAAGACAAGATGATAAGAAGTACTAAATCAGATTCTGAATACGTATATGAGGTTCTAAATAGGACAGAGATAACTAAAGGTATTGAGGGACAACCCTTAAGAAAATTACAAGTTAATGAAAAAGTAAGGGCAGTATATTTGGAAGAAGACTATGGAATATTTAAATCAGAAGATGGACTTAAAGGCTATATAAGCTTAAATGATTTAGAGAGAGTAGTTGAAGAATCAATTACAATTGCAACATCAAGAGTTACTAAGATAATTAATAATGATGAAGGAAAATCTTATGGACTGTTGAGAGGGAAAAGTGTAAATATAAAAAATTACATAGATGGTCACTATATAATAGTAGATCAGGAAGGAAATGAATTTAGAGCAACTGAAAAGGACATTACTTTAGGTAAGTTAGAACAAGCTACTAGGGGAAGATCTATAGGAGACAATTCTAAAGTAGACATGTTGTTGGCAGCAGCTAATCAAGAAATAGGGAAACCATATGTATCAGGTGATACAGGTAATAGAGGTTATGATTGTTCTGGATTGACTTATTCTTTGTATTTAAATACATTGGATATAAGATTGCCAAGGGATTCAAGATCACAGGCAACTGCAGGAAATCACGTTAGTAAATCTGAACTTGAACCAGGAGATTTGGTGTTTTTTAGAACATCAGGTAGAAATATTGGACATGTAGGTCTATATATAGGTGATAATAAAATGATACATGCATCAACAGGTCAAAGAAGAATGACAGTAGCAGATATAAATAGTTCTTACTTCAGTCAAAGATATGTAACGGCAAGAAGGATATTAGACTAAAACCAAAATCAAAAACAATTCTCTAATAAAGATTGATAATTTATAAACATTTAATTTGATATAAAACCAATATATTTTGGTTAATATATTGGTTTTAGATATATAATAATTGGGAGTAGGTGATTAAAGGTTTAGGATAGGGGAATCATATTGTAATTATAATTATTTAGATGGTTATTACATGAGGATTAATTGAGGAGGAGATTTAGGTGATAGCATTTATTAAACTTTCACCAGTGTTGTTATTAGCAGGAATGATGATGGCTTCCGGTTTTGGATTTTGGGACCTGGATATTTTAGTAATAGCACCACTAGCAGCAGTTTATGCGGCAATAATAGCAGCAGTATTAGATAAGTTTAGCTTTAATGATATTGTAGATACAGCAGTAGAAAATGTTGAAGAGATGCAACTTGTATTCTTTATACTTATGTTAGCATATGCATTAGCAGAAGCTTTCATGTCAACAGGTGTAGGAGCTTCAATAATAAACATAGCATTAGGATTTGGTATGACAGCAAGAACAGTAGCAGTTACAGCGTTCTTGGTATCAGCTGTACTTTCAGTAGCAACAGGTACATCTTGGGGTACATATGCAGCAGCAGCACCAATATTCTTATGGTTAAACCATATAGTAGGTGGAGATCCTTCACTAGTAATTGGTGCAATAGCAGGTGGATCAGTATTTGGTGATAATATCGGACTTATATCAGATACAACAGTAGTAAGTTCAGGTATACAAGAAGTTGAGGTTACTGACAGAATAAGAACTCAAGGAGTATGGTCAGTAGCATGTTTAGCAATAGCAGCAATAATATTTTTTGTAGTAGGATTAAACCAACCAAATGAAATAGGTTCAGCATCAGAAGCGATAGCTCAGATACCTGCAGATGTTTGGGAAGTATTAGAACAAGAAAATGCAGCAGCAATTGATCTACTTACTCAAGTACAAGAAGGTGGAATACCAATTTATATGGTAATACCATTAATTGTAGTTGTTGGATCTGCTTTAGCAGGAATACCAACATTAGCTTGTTTAGGACTTGGACTAGTATTTGCATTTATATTAGGAACAATAGCAGGTACAACTGGACCAATGCATTTCCTAGGTTTAATGGAATCTGGATTTATAGATGCAGGTGGTTGGGTAATAATCATGATGATGTGGGTAGGAGCATTTGGTGGTATAATGGCAATGATGAATGCATTCCAACCATTATCAGATTTAGTTATTAAAATGGCAAATAGTGTAAGACAATTAATGTTCTTAAATGGTATATTATCTTTAATAGGAAATATGGCATTATCAGATGAGATGGCACAAATTGTAACTATAGGACCTATAATAAAAACTATAACAGATGATAATGTAGTTGCTAGTGAAGAAGAGATGTATACATTAAGACTTAGAAATGCAACTTTCTCAGATGCTTTAGGAGTATATGGTTCACAATTTATTCCATGGCATGTATATATAGCATTCTTTATGGGTATTGCAAATTCAATATATCCATTATTTGAATTCACGCCAGCTAATCTTATGAGACATAACTATATGGCAATGATTGCAATAGTGAGTATATTAGGATTAACTTTAACTGGTTTAGATAGATTTGTACCATTATTTGGATTACCGCAAGAGCCAGATGTATATTTAACTAAACATGCAGACAGATATGAAAAGAAATAATTAAGTAAATATAGACTGCTTTATAACTGATCAGTTATAAAGCAGTTTTTTTATTATAAAATATTAAATAAAGGAGAATATTATGACTAAGATATTAAAGGGAAAACCGGTTGAAGATAAGATAACTGATGAATCTTTAGAAATGATAGAAAGGTTAAATAAAAAAGATATATTACCACAAATTTGTATAATTAGAATAGGAAAAAACCCAGATGATATATCATATGAAAATAGTATAGTAAGATATACAAAGAGCCTAAATGTCCAAGTTAAACATTTAACATTAGAATCAAATATATCCCAAGAAGAGTTAATAAAGGAAATAGATAGGATTAATAAAGATGGGGATATAGGTGGAGTATTGATGTTAAGACCATTTCCTAAACAGATAGATGATGATATGGTAAGAAATTATTTGGCAGTTGAGAAGGACATAGATTGTATGAATACACTTAGTCTAGCAAAACTATTTGAAGGTGATATGAGTGGATTTATGCCCTGTACTGCTAAAGCTGTTTTAGAAATATTATTATACAATAATATAAAATTAGAGGGAAAAAATATAGTTATAATCAATAGGTCTATAGTAGTTGGAAAACCATTGGCTATGATGTTATTAGATGAAAATGCTAGTGTAACTATATGTCATTCTAAATCTAATGAATTAAAGGCTATAACAAGAAATGCAGATATAGTTATCACTGCTGTAGGCAAGGCTAATTATTTGACAGAAGAATATTTTAGCGAGAATTCAATACTTATAGATGTGGGTATGAGTTTGGATGAAATGGGTAATTTAAGTGGCGATATTGATTTTGAAAATGTAAAGGAAAATGTTAAAATGATAACACCCGTTCCAGGAGGAGTTGGTAGAATAACAACTTCTATATTAATCAATCAATTATTAAAAGCATATATAAATAAATTATAATTGGATAATAAAAAAGTAGAATGCCTAGGCATTCTACTTTTTGGTTTAATATGATTTAATCATCTAATGGAAACTCTGTAATCTCATCATCTGGTTTCTTTTCAGGTTCTTTCTGTAGATTGTCTTTATCCTTGTCTTTATCTTTGTCCGGTTTTTTATCTTTTTCACTATTATCAGAATTATCACCATCTAATGGGAAATCATCTGGAATATCCTCATCTCCCTCATCTTCATCCGGATTTTCAACGGGTAGATTACTGTGATTACAAATTGAACTAGGTACTGTATATCCATAGTCATTAGGTGTAATACCATTGTGTTTACTTGGATTATAGCTTGGAGTTCTCTTTATAAAAACTCTACTTACAATATTTCCTGATGGACAATTATCAGAAGCTAATTTACCTGTTACGCTGTCTATAGAAACCTCTACATGAACATCACACTGTTTTTTAGGCTCTGTGCCCTTTGCAAAAATTTCACTATAGACTCTTCCACCTCTAGGATCTCTTGAACAAAGGGGGGAGGCTAATAGTCCTGAGTCACGACAAACACTAGCTGTAACTATTCCATCAGGTCTATCAAATGTAGACTTGTTCTCTAAGCTCTCATGTGCTTTTGTCATGATATGTTTCCAAAGTTGAGCAGCGGATCCACTTCCCTTAGATACTGTTATGGCTGGAGAATCATTTCCGATCCATACACCTGTTGCATAATAAGGTGAGAATCCAACAAACCAAATATCCGCTTGATTTGTAGTAGTTCCAGTTTTACCAGCTGTAGCCATATTAGGTATTTGAGCTCTTCTCGCGATACCATTAGTAACAGTTGTATTTAGTATATCTTTTAAAATATATGCTTTTTGTGGCGAAATTACTTCTGTTCTAATTTGAGCATTATCTATTAATATATTTCCATTTTTATCTTCTATTTTTGTAAAAGACATAGGCTGTAAATATACTCCATCATTAGCAATAGTTCCAAAAGCTGCAGTAACTTCTAGTGGAGTAAGTCCCCTAGTCATTCCTCCTAATCCTAAAGCTGATAAGTTTTCATCATTGCTTCTAGGATTTTCAGCAGATGTTACAAAACTATCATTAAAAGGATCAGAATTATCTATTATTCCCATTCTTTCTAAATATTTCATAGAAGTTTTTACCCCAATAGATTCAACTACCTTAACAGAGTTAACATTTGATGACTGTTCTACTGATTTCCTAAGTGTTGTTAATCCTTTATAATCTCTAGACCAGTTTCTAGGCCACAATTCTCCTCCACTATAAAATGGTATGTCGTCTATTGCTGAAGCTGCTGTGAATCCATTATCTAATGCAGGTAAATATGAAGCTATAGGTTTCATAACAGAACCAGGCTGTCTTTGAGATGCTGTTGCCCTGTTAAGAACTCTTGAACCTTCCACATCCCTACCACCAACAATAGCTTTAATCTGACCTTTTCTATAGTCTAGCATTACAGTTGCAGATTGTGGTTGTACTATTCCAGAGTTAGGAATAGGGAAAAACTTACTACTTATAAGTAAAGCTCCATTTCCATCAACTCTATAAAAATCTTCGTTTTCTTTTAAAAATTGTGCTTTGATTATCAATTCACCTGCCGAATTTTTTTCAAACTGTTCAACAGGAAGTTTTATGGACCCTACAGGATAAGTTACAAGATTCTTATTATCATCTATCATATAAAAATCTGCTACGTCAATATGATTTTTGTATGGATTAAGTTTATTACTATTAATAATAAGATTATCATTTTCAACTCTAAATTCACTTGGACCTATTTTTAATTCTGAATTCTCATTCAATAAATTTTCTTTCTTATAATATAAAATATTACCATTATTATCTAGAACATCTCTTGAACCACTTAACTTCCAATCTACAAGTAGTGGAGCACGTTCACCACCAGAAGACAATACATTTGTAAAATTATTATAAACATCTTCTAGTTTCTTTTGAAGTTCAATATCAATAGTAGAGTAAATTTTAAGTCCACCTGCAAAAAGCTCTCTAGTAGCTTCTTCTTTAGTATAATCTAATTCTTTAACTAAAGTTTCAACAACTTGTGTTTTTACATAATCTGAGAAATAGGAAGAAATACCTTCCAGTTTTCTCTCAGCTGGTTTTAAGTTAGCTCTAATATCTTCATTAAGAGCTTCAGTATATTGACTATCTGTAATTTTACCTAATCTTAACATTTGAGATAAAACTAATTCTTGTCTATCTATGGATTCTAGATTGTAAACTGCTACAAAAGTTTCTCCCATCATTTCAATACGTGCAATTTCATCATGAGTTTCTGGATTGAAATTACTTGGTCTTATTGTTTCGTAGGGTGCAAATCTAGCACTACTCTTTGCAATTCCTGCAATTAATGCTGATTCTGCAATGCTTAAGTCTCCCACATCTTTAGAGAAATAAGTTTGAGCTGCTTCTTGAACACCATAGGCGTTTTGTCCTAAAAAGATTCGATTTAGATAAAGTTCTAAAATTTGATCTTTAGAAAGAATTCTTTCTACTTTTAAAGCTAAATAAGCCTCTTTTATTTTTCTCTCCCAACTTCTTTCTCTAGTTAAATAAACATTTTTAACTAATTGCTGTGTAATTGTACTAGCACCTCTGACAATTCTACCTGCTTTTAAATTATCAGTAGCGGAGGAAATTATTCCTCTTGGATCTATACCCATATGACTTTCAAATCTTTCATCCTCAATGGATATAAAAGCATCTTGTAAATGTTTTGGTACATCACTTAAATTAACTACTGTTCTAAACTCAGGTCCTTGAATTTTTTCAATTAATTCACCTTCAGGGCTGAGTATAAAAGACGTCTGATCAAGAGAAGCATTAATACTTGTTGGATCAATTTCTGGAGCATCATTAATTATAGATAATACCATTCCACCAGCTACAGCAGATCCTGCCAATATTAAAATTAAAATTATTAAAAGTATAGATTTAACAATTTTAAACTTCTTTTTTGGTTTCTTTCTCTTATGTCTTTTATTTTTTTGATTATTTTCTTCAGACATTTAATACCTCCTTATAAATGATAAAAGGCTTTTATTAACTTATTATACCATAGAAATAAATTAAAGTTAACTTAGTAACCCTATTCTATATTACATTATAATTACAAAAAAGGGAATATTTTAATAATAGATAAATATCTATATAAGTGATATAATGTATGCATAGAGAAAATAGGATGTGGTAAATTGAATCAAGAAAGAACTAATTTTGAAAAAGTTCTAATAGTAGGCTTAGAATTAATTGAAGATACAACTCCTATAGAGAACTCTTTAGATGAGTTGGAAGAGTTGGTTATAGCTGCTGGTGGAGAAGTTATCACTAGAGTTACACAAAGAATGAACTCGGTTAATGCAGCTTACTTTATAGGAAAAGGTAAAGCAGAAGAGATAAGAGGATATTGTAAAGAATTAGGTATAAGTACAGTTGTATTCAATGATGAATTATCAGGAGCCCAGCTTAGAAATCTGGAGGAGATAATTGATTGTAAGATAGTGGATAGAACTAATTTAATCTTGGATATATTTGCAACAAGAGCAACCTCGAAAGAAGGTAGCTTACAAGTTAAATTGGCTCAGCTACAATATAGATTACCTAGATTAGTAGGTTTTAGAGATTATCTATCTAGAGAAGGTGGAGGAATAGGAACAAGAGGTCCTGGAGAACAAAAACTAGAGACAGATAGAAGACATATATCTAGAGAAATTCATAATATTAAGGCAGAATTGGAAGTTGTAGAGAGAAATAGAGAATTAAAAAGAAAAAGAAGATCTAATTCCAATTTACCAATAGTAGCCCTAGTTGGTTATACTAATGCCGGTAAGTCTACATTACTAAATGCTATGGTAAATACTGTAGATGAAGATGAAAGATCTCCAGAGGTCTTTGTTAAGGATATGTTATTTGCAACTTTAGATACATCTCTTAGAAGATCTAGATTACCAAATGGACAACCATTTTTAATAACGGATACAGTAGGATTTGTATCTAGATTACCTACCAGATTAGTAGAAGCTTTTAAAGGTACATTAGAAGAGGTTAGATATGCAGATTTATTACTTCATGTAGTGGATGGTTCAAGTGATGATTTGGATATTCAGCTTAAAACAACTTACAATATATTAAAAGATTTAGATGTTTTAGACAAACCTGTATTAACTATATTCAATAAAATGGATAAGGTTAATGTAGAAGATTTATTTTATGAAAGAGAATATGTGGATGAAAAAGTATTTATATCTGCTAAAAATAGAGAAAATATAGATGAGTTATTAATGGCAATAGAAAAAAATCTACCACAACAATATAAAGAAGTTGAGTTGAAAATACCCTATGATCAACAACAACTGGTAGACTATTTTATGTCTAATTATGATATAGATGAAATTCAATATACTGAGAATGGGACAAAAATTAATGTTACAATTAATCAAATTGATTTTAATAAGTACAACAACTATATAATTTAAAAGGAGTGTGTTTATTATGTTAATAAGAGATTGTGCAGGAGGAGTAGTGTTTAAAGATGATCAGGTGTTAATTCTCAAGAATGAAAAAGGGGAATGGGTTCTTCCAAAGGGTAAAATAAGAGGAGAAGACCTTTCAACTAATACGGCTCTTGAGAGGGTAAAATTTGAAGCTGGAGTAGATGCAAAAATAGTATCAGCAGCTGGAGACACAGCTTATGAATTCTTTTCTATAACAAGAAATACACCAGTTTTTAATAAAATAACCTGGTTTGTTATGGAAGCGGAAAATCTAAATTATGATATAAATAAAGAAGAAGGATTTACTGAGGGAGGGTTTTACCCAATAGAAGAAGCCATAGATAAAATTACTTATAGCCAAGATAAATCCTTATTAACATTGTCCAATAGAAAGTATGATGATTTCAAAGAATATCAAAAACAATTAACAGAGACAAAAGTTTAGAAGAATAATAAAAATAAGGAGATATCTCCTTATTTTTTATTATAAAATATGAAGGAGATATTATGGGAGACAAATATAAAACAATATATAAATATGGAGAAGATGAAATAGATATTAATAAGTCTAGATTTATTGGATATGCAAAACCTGTGGAAACAGAAGAAGAGGCTTTAGAATTTATAGAGAGGATAAATAAAAAACACTATGATGCAACTCATAATTGCTATGCCTACATAATTGGTCAAGATGCCATGATTCAAAGATTTAATGATGATGGTGAACCATCAGGAACAGCTGGAATACCAATGTTAGAAGTTTTAAAAAAGGAAGAATTGGTAAATGTGGTTACAGTAGCAACTAGATATTTCGGCGGTGTTAAATTAGGCGCAGGTGGACTTATTAGAGCATATACGAGAACTGCTAAAATAGGTTTAGAAGCTGGTTTTATTATTGATATGGTTTTGCACAAGATTATTAAAATTAGACTAGATTATACACTTTATGGTCAGATAGAAAACTATATATTAGGTGAGAAAATAGAAATTAAGGATTCAGTATACGATGATGCTGTAAATTTACAGGTATATGTTAAAGAAGATGAAGTAGAAGTATTTCAACAGAAAATGACAGACTTAACAAGTGGAACTGTAGAGATGGAAATAATAGATGAAGAATTTATACCTATTAAAAATGGAAAAAGATTAAAATAAAAGTATATTTTTTATATAAGTGGGTATTAATCTAATATGGAGGTAATAATATGAAGAATATAAAAGAAACTATGTTAGATAAGAAAAAATGGGCAGTAGTTGGTGTTACAGATAATAAAGATAGATATGGATATAAAATTTGGAAGAAACTAAAAGAACATGAATATATTGCATATGGTGTAAATCCAAGATTAGATGAATTAGAAAGAGAAAAAATATATAGCTGTGTAGCAGATATAGAAGATGACATTGATGTTTTAAATATGGTGGTAGGACCTAAAATAGCAATGGGAGTATTGGATGAAGCAAAACAAGCAGGGATAAAACACATATTCTTTCAACCAGGTAGTTATGATGATGAGGTTGTAGAGAAGACCAAGAAATTAGGATTGGAATATTTAGTTGGAGATTGTATACACGCAACTCTAAGAGAAATGGAATAAGATTAAAAAATAGATCTTCGGATCTATTTTTTTGTGTCTTATGCTATAATTAAAATAGATATAGTCTTATGCTATAATTAAAATAGATATAAGAAATAGGAGGGATATATTGAGAAAACAGAGTAATTTAGTAAAAGATTTAGTATTATGGCTTAGAGGAAAAGTAGAAGCTGCAGGAGCAAATGGATTGATATTTGGATTAAGTGGTGGAATAGATTCTGCTGTTATGGCTGGACTTGCAAAAAAAGCTTTTCCAGATACATCTTTAGGATTGATTATGCCATGCCATAGTGACGAAAGAGATGAAAAAGATGCTATTTTAGTAGCAGAAAAGCTAGATTTAAGGACATTAAAAGTTGACCTTACTCAGACTTTTGATGTCTTATTAGATTCCTGTGATTTGGATATGGAAAATAAATTAGCAAAATCTAATATAAAACCTAGGCTTAGAATGACAACTCTTTACTATTATGGACAGACTTTAAACTATTTAGTGGCAGGGCCAACAAATAAATCTGAGTTTGTAACTGGATATTATACTAAACATGGGGATAGTGGAGTTGACATGCTTCCACTAGTTGATTTTGTTAAAAGAGAAATATATGAACTAGCAGAAGAGTTAGAAATTCCTGAGAATATAATAAATAAAATTCCAAGTGCAGGATTATGGGAAAATCAATCAGATGAAGAAGAAATGGGATTCACATATGAATCATTGGAAAAATATATAAATGGAGAAGAATTAGAAGGTGATTTAAAAGATAAAATAGATGGAATGTATAAAAGAAGTGAACATAAAAGAATATATCCACCAAAATACGAATATAAATAGTTGAATAAAATTATAATTGTGCTAAAATGAATATTGTAAATAAAGGAGGTAGACAAATGGCAGGACATTCAAAATGGAGTAATATTAAGCATAAAAAGGGAAAAGAAGATGCTAGAAGAGCAAAAGTCTTTACAAAAATAGGTCGTGAAATAACTGTAGCAGCAAGAGAAGGTGGACCAGACCCTGAGTTTAATCCTGCTCTAACTTCAGCTATAGATAAGGCTAAGGCATCAAATATGCCTAATGATAATATAGAGAGAGCTATTAAGCGTGGTACGGGAGAATTAGGTGGTAAAGATTTTGAAGAATTAGCTTATGAAGGATATGGACCAGGTGGTATAGCTGTTTATATATCTTGCTTAACTGATAATAGAAATAGGACAGCACCTGAGGTAAGACATGCATTTGACAAAGGAAATGGTAATTTAGGTCAAGATGGATCAGTTTCATATCTATTTGAAAGAAAAGGATTAATCGGTATAGAAAAAACAGATGATATAGATGAAGAGACTCTTATGATGCAAGCTATTGAATATGGAGCAGAAGATTTTAATGTGGAAGAAGAAGGATTTGAAATAATAACGGAAGTTTCACAGTTTAATTCAGTAAAAGAAGGATTAGAAGGTGAAAGCTATAAATTTGCCATATGTGAATTAACTTATATACCAAATACTTTGATAAGTCTTACAGATGAAGAAGATATTAAAAATATGGAGAATTTAATAGAAGGTCTTGAAGAACTAGATGATGTTCAAGATGTTTATACTAATTGGGACATGTAAAATACAATATAAATTAAAAGTCGACTATTAAGTCGACTTTTAATTTATATTGATAAAAAGGAGTTTAAAATGAAAAATAAAAAATCATTCTTATTATTACTTATTATATCTTTATTTGTATTTACAGCTTGCCAAATAGAAGATATAGATATATTGGATGAAACATCCATAGAAGCAGAAGAAAGTTTAGAGATTAATAGAGATGAATATTATAGTGATAAAGAAGAAGTAGCTTTATATTTAAGATTATATGAAGAATTACCAAATAACTATATAACTAAAAAAGAAGCTAGGGAATTAGGCTGGGATTCTAAAGAGGGAAATCTTTGGGAAGTAGCAGATGGTATGAGCATTGGAGGAGATGCTTTTGGAAACAGAGAGGGAATATTACCTGATAAAAAGGGTAGAGATTATTATGAATGTGATATAAATTATGATGGAGGATATAGAGGTGCAGAACGTATAGTATATTCCAATGATGGATTAATCTATTATACAGAAGATCACTACAATACATTTAAATTAATATATGGGGAGGAATAGGGATGAAAATTGAATTAGATGGAAAGGAAATGAAGGATATAGAAATAACTCATGACTATTTAAAAGAAAAATTTAATCTTCCAGAATATTATGGGAGAAATTTAGATGCTTTATGGGATATATTAAATGAAAAGAATGATAAAATGGATATTCAGTTGTATAATGAAGAAGATATGTATAGGAATTTAGATGGTTTTTCAGAAAAACTACTGAGTTTGTTTGAAGATTTATCTATAGAAAATAATAATATTAGTTTTAAGATACATTTAGATTTATAGTGATTTTATATTAATTGACATATAAAAGTTAAAGGGTTATAATTATTTAATAGAGGGAGTAACTAGTGAGTAGGAAAATTAAAGTCGTCATTACGGAGAAATCCCGGCTTTAATGGCTATTTTTATTTTGAAATAGTTTAGTGAGACTCTGCAATCCATAGGATTGTAGAGTCTTTTTTTATTGTGGAAATCTATAAGGAGAGAGAATATGGACAATTTAATATTTATGGCTTTAAAAAATATAAATATAATAATATTATTAATTATTGTATTTATAAGTTTATATGTATTAGGAAAATCTGCGGATTATTTAGTAGAAGAAGCTGTCATATTATCAGTAATGTGGGATGTACCCAAGGTAATAATTGGAGCGACTATAATAAGTTTGGGAACTACAATACCAGAAGTAACTGTTTCAACCTTGGCAGCTATTAATGGTAATTCTGCCATGGCATTAGGAAATGCCATAGGATCTATAATTACCAATAATGCATTAATTTTAGGATTAGTTATATTTATGGGAGAAATTGTACTAGATAAAAAATTAATAAGAAATCAAGGTGGATTTCTAGTATTTACTACATTGTTATTATCAACCATTGGTTTACCAGTTTTTTTAAAGTCAAATCAGCTATTAATAAGTAGAAAAGCTGGACTATTTTTTATAATATTATTATTACTCTATTTATATAAATCAATTAATAGTAGTAAGAGTGAGGGTCCTGGAGAAAGAATTAAAGGGGGTTCAAATATAATTCAATTGGTTAAAATTATATTTGGGGCTTTTTTTATAATAATATCCTCTAAAATATTATTACCAAGTGTGGAAATAATAGCTTTAAGAGCAGGAATACCAGAGAGTATAATTGCTGCAACATTAATTTCTTTTGGCACTAGTGTACCAGAACTTATGACATCATTAACTGCTGTTAAAAGGGGACATGGAGAGCTTGCTGTAGGAAATATTATAGGGGCAAATATATTAAATGTTTTATTTGTAATTGGTTCATCAGCATTGGTCAGTGAAAAGGGTTTGTTTTTTCCGCCAATGTACTTTAAACTTCAAATACCTATAATGATTCTGACAAGTGTGTTAATATATATCAAGGGAATTAACAAGGATTTAAAATTTAAAAAAAGAGATGGAATAGTATTATTAGGAATATACTTTATTTATATAATAATGAGCTATATAAATTAGTTTATTATTGAAACTAATTAAAATTCCATATACAATAGAAGATATGAAAATAAATTTAAAACCTTATTTATGAAGGAGAAATTTGAAAATGAATATATTTAGTAAAGGATTTGGGAAGTTTCTATATGGGGTTAGTAGATTTCTAGATATTACTCTAGGATATACAATAGATTTCTTAGAAATAATAATATACTTTGTAGAAAGTATAGGTAAAGGTATATTAAGCTTATTTGTAATGGGTTGTTCAGTTATATTTTTAATGATACCATTTGGAATATTATTTTTAAGTCCATTGATATTAAAGTTAATATTAGTTTTTGTAGTGGTTCCACTTTTAGCAAAGTTTTTAAGAGATGGAATAAAGTTTTTGAAATACACATTAACAGAATACTTATATGAAAAATCTAATTACTTTATAGATGGAACGGAGACAAGATTTGTAGGTATTGGAGATTATGGAAAAGAGTATATTAGAAAAGAAGAGGAAAAGAAAAGAAGGGCTGAAGAAGCTAGGAGAAGAGCTGAAGCAGAGAGACAAAGACAGCAAAGACAAAATTTTGAAGATATGTTTGGTGGATTCAGCGGTGGATTTACATTCCATGATTTTACAGGACAACAGGGAAGTTACAGTGGCACTAATCAAGGTTTTGGACCTATGAATATAGGTTTTAAGGAAAAATATGAAGAGGCTTGTGATGTATTAGGCATACCTTATAATGCCAATCAAGATCAAATAAGAAGTGCATATAGAAAAAAAGCAAAAGAATATCATCCAGATTTAAATAAATCAGAAAATGCAACAGAGAAATTTCAAGAGATAAATGATGCGAATGAAATGTTAAGTGAAGAAAATATGAACAGATATAGAAACTTAAATTAAAGGTGGGGTAAATTTGAATTGGTTTAGGAAGTTTATGTTAGGCCGTTATGGAGTAGATCAGTTATCCATGTTTTTAATAGTGATATCAATAATATCTTTAATACTATCAAAAATATTTAATATTGGGATTTTGAATATAATATCATTAGTTCTTTTAGTATATGCATATTATAGAGCTTTTTCTAAAAAAGTATATAAGAGAAGTTTTGAAAATACAAAGTTTTTAAAAGCTACAAATCCAATAAGATCTAAAATAAAATTATTTGGAAAGAAAATAAAAGGATTAAAAGAGTATAAATATTTTAAATGTTCACAGTGTAACCAAGAATTAAGAGTACCTAGGGGAAAGGGTAAAGTATCACTTACTTGTCCTAAATGTGGAAACAAAATGATTAGAAGAACTTAATAATTAATTTTAAAATCCTAATAGCTACACAGCTATTAGGATTTTTTTAATTATGATCTATCTTATTGTTATATATGCTTTAAGGGGCTCAAATGTATAATTAGTTTATACATCTATAGTAAGATTATCTAATTGGACTCTTGTTTTATTAAGAATCTTCATAACATCCACATCTGTACATATAATAGTCTTAGTCACCATAATATAAATTTAAATAAGGAAATAAGATGGACTATATGATAAAATAGATTTAATAATGTTAATAGGAGGATGTAAAATGGATTTGAAATCAAAAATTAGAATAATAGAAAACTTTCCTAAAGAGGGGATAAGTTTTAAAGATATAACTACTTTAACCAAAGATGGTGATGTATTCAAATATGTAGTAAAGAAAATGGCTGATAATTTAAGAGATAAAAATTTAGACTATATAGTAGGTCCAGAGGCTAGAGGTTTTATATTTGGAGCAGCTGTAGCTTATGAATTGGGTATAGGATTTATTCAAATAAGAAAAAAAGGAAAATTACCAGGAGAAGTTAAAGAGGTTAAATACGATTTGGAATACGGATCTAATACTCTTGAGATACATGTGGATGCTATAGAAGAAGGGAAAAGAGTGGCAATAGTTGATGATCTATTGGCAACAGGAGGTACAGTATCAGCAGCCTCAGAATTAATTGAAAATTCCTTTCAGGCTAAAGTTGTAGCAATGGAATTTTTAATTGAGTTAGAATCACTAAAAGGAAGAAACAAACTAGAAGGATGTGAAGTGAATTCTTTAGTGAAATATATTATATAGAATATTGGAGTTGATTCTTGTTGATAAAAGATAGAATGAACTTAGATAAGATTAAAGAATTAAATATAATTCACTTGGATATGGATGCATTTTATGCAGCTGTAGAAGAAAAAGATGATCCACTACTAAGGGGATATCCAGTGATTGTAGGTAGTATGAGTAATTCTGGAGTAGTAACCACAGCAAACTATGAAGCTAGAAAATTTGGTATACATTCAGCAATGCCAGGATTCCAAGCAAGAGTAAGATGCCCTCATGGAATTTATCTAAGGCCAAGAATGAATAGATATAGAGAAGTATCAGAACAAATATTTTCTATATTACATGAATATACGGAAAAAGTAGAAAAAATATCTGTAGATGAGGCTTATTTAGATATAAAGAATGTGGATATAAATCCTATAAAAACAATAGAAAAAATAAAAAAAAGAGTATATAGAGAAATAGGATTAACAATGTCTATAGGGCTTTCATATAATAAATTTTTAGCAAAATTGGCATCAGACTGGAATAAACCAGATGGAGTTACAATAATTGATAGAAAATCAATTGATACCATATTACCTCCATTAGAGATTAAAAAGGTTCATGGCATAGGACCAAAATCTGAAAAACGATTAAATAATATAGGAATATATACTATTAGGGATTTACTGCAATTAGAAGAAGATTTTTTAACAGATTTATTAGGAAAATCTGGGAGCGAAATATATTATCGTATAAGAGGGGAAGATAACAGAGAAATAGATACATGTAGAGAGAGAAAATCTATTGGAGTGGAGAGAACTTTTCACAATGATACATCGGAGATAGAAGTATTAAAAAAGCATCTAAAAAATTTCTCTTATCAGTTATCAGAAGAACTGATAAAAAAAGAACTTCATTCCAGAACTATAACAGTTAAAGTTAAAGATGAAAAATTCAAATCACAAACTAGAAGCAGAACATTATCCACACATATATGTGATAAAGATGAAATATATGAAATAGGATGCGACTTGTTAGATGAAATAGAAATAAATAAAAGGATTAGATTATTAGGAGTTTCGGGATCTAATTTGATTAGTAGAGATTTAAAGCAATTATCTCTATTTGATTAAAAATTTTAATTAGTTTATAAAATAATAAGGAGTAATTAATGAATATATATATAAAAGAGATTAAAATACCATATTATGATTGTAATTATAAAAATGAAATGAATCCAACTGCAATTTTGAAATATTTAAGTGAAATATCTATAAATCATAATGAATTAGAATCGGATTTGGAAAAAATAGAAAAAGATAAATATGGATGGATGCTTAATAAATGGAAAGTGGAAATAGATAGATATCCAAAAGCAGAGGAAAAGATAAGAATTGAAACTTGGATATCCAAGGTAGATATGTTTTTTGTTAATAGAGAATTTGCAATATACGATAGGAATGATAATGAAATCATACGAGCAACAGCTTTATGGATATTTATGGATATGGATAGAAGAAGGCCAGTTAGATTTGAAAAAAGATTTTATAATGAAAATGATATAATTGGAAAAAATTATTTTAGAGATTTCAAAAGATTTAAAAGAAATAGAGATTATGAAAAGAGCATAGATTTTAAAATCAGAAGAGTAGATATAGATAATAATAATCATGTTAACAATGTAATATATTTTATATGGATGTTAGAAGCTATAGATGATGATATATATAATAATTATAAATTAAGGGAATTTGAAATAGATTATAAAAATGAAGTCTCATATCCATCAATTATAAGTTCTAAAATAAAAGTTGAAGATGAAAATGGAGATTTGAATATTTATCATGAGATATCTGATAATGATAAAAAAACAGATAATGCACTTGCAAAAAGTAAGTGGATAAAAAATAGTTAACATTGAAATAAAATAAATAAAAGAAAGTTTAAAAAAAGCCTTGCATTAATTAGAGTTCCGTGCTATAATAATAAATGTAAGCTTTAATTCGAAAGTAATGTTAATACGCAATAATTTCTACACTGTATTTTAATTGTCATATAGACAAAGAAATTTTATTGTTGGTATTTGAGATTTACAAAAGAGTTAAAGAAATAAA
>JARIDA010000075.1 GCA_029257065.1 Tissierellaceae bacterium
CTATACCTAGAACACTTCATATGTCACTTTCGGGAATTAGAGATATGTCTGTGTTAGAAGAACCACCAGAAGAGAGATATCCAGTTCAAACTTATGTAGTTGAGTTTAATGAGCAAATGATAAGAGACGCTATATTAAGAGAAATATCTAGGGGGGGTCAAGTATATTTTGTTTACAATAGAGTGCAGACTATTGATAAAATGGCCTCTATGTTAAAAGAATTAGTTCCTGAGGCGAGTTTTGCCACTGCCCATGGACAGATGAATGAGAGAGTGTTAGAAAATGTTATGATGGATTTTGTAGATAAGGCATATGATGTACTTGTTTGTACAACAATAATAGAGACTGGACTAGATGTTCCTAATGTGAATACTATAATAATAAATGATTCAGATAAAATGGGTCTTTCACAGTTATATCAATTAAGAGGTAGAGTGGGAAGATCGGATAGGGTTTCCTATGGATATTTTACTTATGCCAAAGACAAGGTTTTAACAGAAATAGCTGAGAGTAGATTATTAGCCATAAAAGAATTTACTGAGTTTGGTTCAGGATTTAAAATAGCCATGAGAGATTTAGAGATTCGTGGAGCAGGGAATCTTTTAGGAGCCCAGCAACATGGACAAATTGAGGCCATAGGATATGATCTTTATGTTAAATTCTTAAATGCTACAATCAAAAAAATTCGTGGAGAAGAAGTGGAATCTATTGTAGACACTATAATAGACTTGGAAGTAGATGGATATATAAATGATAAATATATTCAAGTTGAAGAACAAAAAGTTGAAATATATAAGAAGATAGGATCCTTAGAAAATATAGAGGAATATAGGGAGCTTGTAGATGAGTTAATAGATAGATTTGGAGATCTTCCTATAGAAACGGAAAATTTGATGGATGTTTCCTATATTAGGGCACTGGGAAGTAGAAACAATATTAAAAGTATTATTCAATCGGGTAAAGATGTAAATTTTGAATTTGACTCTGCTGAGAAGTTAAAGCCAGAATTTATAAATCAATTATCAATAGAATATAGTCATAGAATAACTTTCAATATGTCAAAAATTCCAGGATTCAAATATAGAGTTAGAAGAGATGTACTTTTAGAAATGAAGGAATTACTAGAAAAAATTGAAAGTTTTAATAATCCTAAAAAGGATTGACTTGTAAAGAATGGAGTTTGATAAAATGTTTAAAAGAAATTATAGAAAATTAATTCTAACTGTCTTAGCAGCTTTACTTTTAATCACAGTTGTAGCATGTGAAAAAGATGAGGAAGGCATGGTTGCAATTGTAGATGGTGAGGGAATAAGTAATGATGAATTGGAAAAGAAATTCAACTTAGTTGGAATAAGAGAAAATACAGAATTACAATTTGGAGAGGGAGCTTTAGAGCAAGAGATAGAAGATGGAATTACTCTTGAGAGAAAGTTAAAAGAAGAATTATTAGAACAGTTGGTAGTTGTTAAAATTATAGCTAATAATGCGAATAAAGACATAGAAATAACAGAAGAAATGCTAAAGGAACAAAAATTAGAATATATAGAGAATATAGGTGGACAAGAAAACTTTACAGAATTCTTAGAAGAGAGAGGGCTAACAGAAGAGGAATTAGAAGATTATATGATAGAAGATCTTCTGGTAAAAGAACATCAAAAAAATCTAATGGATAAAATGGAGGTAAGTGAGGAGGAAGCTAGAGAATATTTTGAAGAGAATAAAGATGATATAATAATAATAAGATTAGAACATATTTTATTAAAAGAAAAAGCAGAAGCAGAATCAGTATTAAAGAGAATTAATGAAGGAGAAGATTTTGCTAAACTAGCTAAATCAGAATCAATTCATACTAATTCTGCCGAAAATGGTGGAGATATAGGATATATAACTAGAAATTCACCTCTTATTGAAGAGTATAAAGATATAGGTTTTGAATTGGATATAAATGAAATAAGTGATGTTGTGGAATCAGAATTAGGATATTCCATAATAAGACTAGTGGATAGAAAAGAAGACTTTGAATTTTTCGAAGAAGATATAATAACCAATATAAAAATGGAATCTCTTTCTAAAAAAATAGAAGAGATGAAAGAAAAAGCAGATTATAAATTAATGCCAGAAAACATAGTAATAGGCGATAAAGAAGTGGAATCAGAAAAGGAAAAAGAATAAAAGGAGGTCTAGCTTATGCTAGACTTTTCCACTGTTAAGAATGTATTAGACTAGATTAGATTAATTTAGTTATTGTGGAGGGAAAAATGAAAAAACAAAATGGATTTTTAAAAGGAGCTGCTGTACTTAGTATTGCAGGTATAATAGTTAAAATATTGGGAGCCATGTATAGAGTTCCATTATCAAATATAATAAAATCTGAAGGAATGGGATACTATCAAACAGCATACCCCCTATATACTTTATTATTAACCATATCAACAGCAGGTTTTCCAGTGGCAATAGCTAAATTGGTATCAGAAAAAAGATCTATTGGAGATTATGAATCTGCTCACAAGGTATTTAAAGTAGCATTAATAGGTTTAGCTATATTTGGAGGAATTTCATCTCTGTTCTTAGGTATAAATGCGGAGAGAATTGTGGCCAATATTGGAAATAGTAATGCCTATTATGCATTAATATCTTTAGCACCAGCATTGGTATTTGTTCCGGTAATGTCTGTTATGCGAGGTTTTTTTCAAGGATCACAAAATATGGTGCCTACTGCATTATCTCAAATTGCAGAACAGTCATTTAGAGTGTTTTCTGGATTATTCCTGACCTATGCCCTGTTGGATAGAGGAATACCCATGGCAGCAGGTGGAGCATCTATGGGAGGAACTATAGGAGCCTTCACGGGTACAATAGTTGTTATTGGAATATATTTAAAAAGACGAGAAGAGATTAATGAGGAAAGAAGAAATAGCTTGATAGTTGGTGAATATCCAGTAAGTGATATTATTAAAGATCTATTGAAAATAGCTGTTCCGATCACATTGGGAGCAGCTATAATACCAATTATGGATTCAATAGACTTGAAACTTGTTATGCAAAGACTACAGTTAATAGGATTTACAGAATCCTATGCAAATGACCTTTATGGAAATTATAAAGGAATGGCACAGACATTAGTTAATTTACCTCAGGTATTTGCAGTGGCAATCTCCGTTAGTTTAGTACCAGCTATATCAAATGCAAAAGCAGCTAATGATAAAGGGGATCTAAGAGATACAATAACATCAGGATTGAGAATGACATTGTTAATAGGTCTACCAGCAGCTTTAGGATTATTTATACTTTCGGAAGAGATAATAAGATTACTGTATTATAAAAACACAGCAGAAACTATTATAATAACGGGAAATCTACTTAGGGTATCAGCTTTAGGAGTTATTTTTCTAACATCTGTTCAGTCTTTAAGTGCAATATTACAAGGATTAGGACAACCTTTAATACCAGCTATAAATTTATTTGTAGGAGCAGTTATAAAAACTATTTTGACCTATACACTTACTGTAATACCATCTATAAATATTTATGGTGCAGCATTTTCAACAGTAGTGGCCTACGGAATAGCATTTATATTAAATTTATTGGCTGTAATTAAATATAGTGAGATAAAATTTGATTTTAAATATATCTTTAAAAAGCCTTTAATCTCTGCAATAGGAATGGCCATAGTAGTTAAATTGGTTTATTTTTCTATAGGAGGAATATTTAGAAATAGTATATCCACTCTAATATCAATAGCTATAGGTGGTGTAACCTATATAATATTATTATTGTTAACAGGTGGAATAAGTGATGAGGATTTGAAACTACTGCCAAAAGGTGATAAAATTAAGATTGTGATAGATAAGATAAAGAAAAAATAAATTGAATTTGGAGTTGTTGATATGGCTAAAATATATATAATAGGATTAGGACCTGGTTCAATAAATGATTTAACCCTAGATGCAGTTAAAGAAATAGAGTCTGGAAGGAAAAACTTCTTAAGGACTAAAAGTCACCCAACTGTAAAGTATTTTGATGATAAGAAAATAGACTATAGGTCCTTTGACAGTATATATGAAGAATCAGAAAACTTTGAGACAGTCTATAAGACCATAGCAGATGAATTGGAAAGAGAGCTGAAAAAAGGTGAAGATATAAACTATCTTGTTCCAGGAAATCCAATGGTAGCTGAAAATACGGTAAAAATATTATTGGAAAGAGAATTGGATATAAGGATAATATCAGGTCTAAGCTTTATAGAACCTATATTAGAATTGGTTCAAAGAGACCCTATAAATGGTTTGCAAATATTGGATGGATTAGTATTTAATATTAATGATATAAATATTAAAATGGATACTCTTATTACTCAAGTTCACAATGAATTTATACTTTCAGAGATTAAAATAATCTTAGGGGAAGTATATGGAGATGAATTTATAGTCAACTATATTCAAAATGCAGGGATAGATGGTGAAGAGATAAATAGAGAAATACCCATATATAAATTGGATAGAATAGAGAAGCCTAATTTACTAACTAGTCTTTATATACCTAAAATAGAGAAGAAATCTAAAGATATTTTTGACTTTAAGGATATATTAGATATAATGACTATGTTGCGTTCAGAGGATGGGTGTAGCTGGGATAGAGAACAAACTCATGAATCTATTAAATCATCCATGATAGAAGAAGCCTATGAAGCAGTGGATGCTATTGAAGAAAAAGATGTAAATGGCATAATAGAGGAGTTGGGGGATGTCTTGTTACAAGTGATATTTCATAGTCAAATAGCTTTTGAAGAAGGCACTTTTAATATATATGATGTTACTTCCACCCTAGGAGAAAAATTAATTTATCGCCATCCTCATGTATTTTCCAATACATCTGAGAAAAAAGAGCTAGAAAACTCAGATGATATAGTGTATAATTGGGATGTACTAAAGCACAAGAGAAGAAATTTTAAAACTTATTCAGAAATATTAAAGGATATAAAAGGATTACCATCTTTATTGAGAAGTTATAAAGTTCAAAAACAAGCAGCTAAAGTGGGCTTTGATTGGATGGATATATCTGGTCCAATTGAAAAAATCAAAGAAGAGTATTATGAAATTATTGAAGCTATTGAAAATTCAAGTGGTAATGATAGAATAGAAGAGGAAATAGGGGATATATTATTCAGCGTAGTAAATCTATCTAGATTTTTAGAAATAGATCCAGAGATAGCTTTGAATTCATCTATAAACAAATTTATTCGTAGATTTGAATATATAGAAGATCAAGCGATAAAACTTAATAAGGACTTAGAAGAAATGACTTTAGAAGAAATGGATGAGTTTTGGGATGCAGCAAAGGAATTATAAGTAGTTATTGAATAATTAAATTCAAATAGAAGTGCAAATTAATAAGGAGGAATAATATTATGAACAAATCAGAATTAATAACAAGTATGTCAGAAAAATGTGGTTTAACTAAGAAAGATACAGAAGGTGCATTAAATGCATTTTTAGAAACTGTACAAGAAACACTTGCTACAGGTGAAAAAGTACAATTAGTAGGATTTGGAACTTTTGAGGTTAGAGACAGAAAAGCTAGAGAAGGAAGAAATCCAAGAAATCCAGAAGAAGTAATCCAAATACCAGCATCAAAAGCACCAGTATTTAGAGCTGGAAAAACATTAAAAGATACAGTAAATAAATAATAAGAACCAGGTCATTGACCTGGTCTTTTTAATATTAATTACTAAAAGGAGCTAATAGTATGAGAATTGATAAATTTTTAAAAGATTCAAGAATAATAAAAAGAAGACCAATTGCAAAAGAAGCCTGTGATCAGGGAAGAGTTTTATTAAACGATACTGTTGCTAAACCTGGAGATAATGTTGAGGTGGGAGATAAGATAGAAATTGCTTTTGGTACTGGAGAGTTAAAAGTAGAAGTAGTAAAATTAATAAAAAATGCTAGAAAAAGTGAAGCGGAAACCATGTATAAAGTATTATAGAGATGGATATAACCATTGAAACTAAAATGAAAAGATGTTAAGATAATAGTAATATAGAGAAAGTAGGTGAGAACATGTCTAGAAGTATTGAAAATAGGAGATTAAGATTAAATATAAGTAGAATTATATTGATAGCATTAATATTATATATAGGATACAAGTTTTTAGATCAGTCCAGATTAAAAAATGAACTTACTTATAAAAGAACAGAAAAGGAAATAGAACATAAAAAACTTGAAAGAGAAATATCCATATTAGAAGATGAAATTGAAAATAGTGATTCACTTAATTTTGTTGAAAAAATAGCTAGAGATGAATTAGGCATGGTCAAACCAAGAGAAATTATAATTATAGACAAAGAAAAAGAAAAGGAAAACTCTTTTAAAGGCTATAAGTAGATAAGAGATTGACATATAATCATATGTAATATATACTAGATAAAGAAAATATATTTAAGGAGGAGTAATTAACATATGCCTGTATCTGTAGGAAAAATAGTAGAAGGTACTGTGACGGGAGTTACTAATTTTGGTGCATTCGTTGAACTTAAAGAAGGAAAAAGTGGATTGGTGCACATATCAGAAATTTCCCATGATTACGTAGAAAAAGTTTCAGATTATGTTAAAAGAGGTGAAAAAGTAAAGGTCAAAGTATTATCTGTATCTGATGATGGTAAAATAAGCTTGTCCATGAGACAAACAAAACCAAAATCAAACAAACCAGCAGAAATAGATTGGTCTAAGCCAGAGGATACTCAAAAGGGAATGTCTTTTGAAGATAAACTGAGCACTTTTTTAAAGAATAGTAATGAAAGACATGATCAAATCAAAACTAGGGACAGTAGAAAAGGTAACGCAGGTGGACCTAGAGATTTTTAAATAAGAAAGAAGCTAAAACCGGATTTATCCGGTTTTTTTAATATTTAAAATAAGAATTATTGAAGGTGGTAATATGTTAAAAAAAGTTAATGAAACAATAAATAGATATGAATTAATAGAAAATGGAGATAATATAGTTGTAGGTGTTTCAGGTGGAGTTGATTCCATGGCATTGATTCACTATTTGAATGAAATTAAAGAGGAATGGAATTTAAGTTTATATATAGCACATGTGAATCATGGGGTTAGAGGTAATGATGCTAAAAAAGATCAAGACTTTGTGAAGGGATATGCAAAAGAAGTGAATTTACCATATTACACAATAGATGTGGATATGGAAGGATATGCAAAAGAACATAGAATAACATCAGAAGAAGCTGGACGTATTTTAAGATATGGTTTCTTTAATCAGATACTAGAGGAAATAGGTGGGGGCAAAATTGCAGTAGCCCACAATTTAAATGATCAAGCGGAAACATTGATAATGAGATTTTTAAGAGGAACAGGAATAGATGGATTAAGAGGTATAGAATATAGAAATAAAAATATTATAAGGCCTATACTTGGAATAACAAGAGAAGAATTAGAATCTTATATTGAGAGTAATCAAATATCAATAACAGAGGATATGACTAATTATGAAAGTATTTATACTAGAAATAAGATAAGACTTGAAATAATTCCATACATAATAAAGCATTTTAATCCTAATATAATAAAAACTTTAGAGAGAACTTCCATATTGGCAGAAATAGATAGTAGTTTCCTTGAAAAACATTCAAACACAAGGTATAATAGCATAGTGGAAAAAAAATCTGCATTTCAGGTTGTATTAAATTATAAATTATTTAAAGAGGAAGATTTGAGTATTCAGCAAAGAATAATAAGGAAAGCTATACTTGAAGTAAATGGAGATTTACAAGGAATAAGTGAAGCACAGGTTTCCTTAATAGTAGATTTATTTCTATCAGGAGAAACAGGTAAACAAATAGATATATCAAATAATATTATAGCGAAAACCAGTTATAATAATTTAATAATAATGAAATCGATTAAAGAAATAGATGACTATAATTATAATTTAGAAAAGGAGACATATATTTCTGAGATTGATTGCACTTTATATTTAAGTGAATTTGAAAATATTGAATTTGAAAAATTACCAAAAAAGAAAAATACTAGATATTTTGATGCGGATCAGATAAAGGGTAATTTAAGAATTAGAAATAGGAGAAATGGAGACAGATTTAATCCATTTGGAATGAAGGGAAGTAAAAAGATAAAAGATTACTTTATAGACGAAAAAATTCCTAGAGAAAAAAGAAATAGAATTCCTTTTATAGTTGACGAAGAAGAAATTCTTTGGGTATTAGGATATAGAACTAGTGAGTTGTTTAAAGTTACTAAGGATACAAAGAGAATACTAGAAATCAGATTTGAAAAAAGCTAGAAATTATAGGAGGCTAGAAATGTCGGATTATGTAAAGGAAATACTGATCAGTGAAGAGGAGATTAGAGAAAGAGTAAAGGAATTGGGAGCTGAGATCACTGAAGATTATGAAGGTGAAGAAATATTAGTAATTGGAATATTAAAAGGTTCAGTAATATTTATGTCAGAGCTAGTGCAAAGAATAGGGAAGCCAGTAAAAATGGACTTTATGGATGTTTCTAGTTATGGGACAAAATCTGTATCAACAGGAGAAATAGAGATTATCAAAGATATAGAATATAGTATTAAAGATAAGAATATTTTAATAGTTGAGGATATAATAGATACAGGATATACTCTTAATTATCTAGTGAAAGACCTTGAAGAGCGAGGAGCAAAATCTGTTAAGATATGTACTTTTCTAGATAAAATAGATAGAAGAGAAGTAGATATTCCGATAGATTATATAGGATATGAAGTACCAGATGAATTTATAGTAGGCTATGGACTGGACTATGCAGAGATGTATAGAAATTTACCATATGTGGCAGCGTTAAAAGAGGAAGTATATAAAGATTAGTAAATCTGAACTATATTAATATAGTTCAGATTTACATGTTATATATAAGGAGGATGATTAGTGTTGAGAAAATTTTTCAAAAATATCAGCATTTATCTGCTTATAGTTGTAGGTATGATGTTTTTATTAAATATGTGGGGGCAAGAGCCAGAACAGATAAAAGACATGAACGTAACTGAATTAGTTACATATTTAAATAATGGAGAAATATCATCTTTAAATATGGAAGGTAGAGAAATTCAGGGAAAGTTAAATGATGCAGACGAGACTAAATTCAAAACATTTATACCAGAAGAGATGAAATATACTTTTTATCAAGACTATATAAAGGATTATGTTGAAGGGGATAAATTAATAAATGGAAAAAAATTAGAGTATGGTGGAACAGCAGAACCAACAACACCATGGATAGTTAGCATATTGCCAAATATATTAATACTTGTGGTTTTTGGAGTATTTTGGTTTATGTTTATGCAGAAATCTCAAGGTGGTGGAGGTAAAGTAATGTCTTTTGGTAAATCCAAGGCTAAAAAACATAAAGAGGATCCTGGAACTAGAATAACTTTTGAAAAAGTTGCAGGTCTTGAAGAAGAAAAAGAAGAGTTGGCAGAAATAGTAGACTTTTTAAGAACACCTAAAAAATATATTAATATAGGTGCAAGAATACCAACAGGAGTATTAATGGTAGGACCTCCAGGAACAGGAAAAACATATTTATCTAAAGCTGTTGCAGGAGAAGCAGGAGTTCCATTTTATACTATTTCAGGTTCTGACTTTGTAGAAATGTTTGTAGGTGTTGGAGCTAGTAGAGTTAGAGATCTATTTGAAGAGGCTAAAAAGAATGCTCCAAGCATAGTGTTTATAGATGAAATAGATGCTGTAGCTAGAAGAAGAGGTGCAGGATTAGGTGGAGGTCATGATGAAAGAGAACAAACATTAAATCAATTATTAGTTGAGATGGATGGTTTCTCTGAAAATGAAGGTGTTATAGTTATGGCTGCTACAAATAGAGTAGACATATTAGACCCGGCTATTCTTAGACCAGGAAGATTTGATAGAACTATATATGTAGGATTGCCAGATATAAAAGGTAGAGAAGCTATATTAGAAATTCATACGGACAACAAACCTTTAAAAGAGGGAGTAGAATTAAAGGAAATAGCTCAACAGACTCCAGGATTTACTCCAGCAGATTTAGAGAACTTAGTTAATGAGGCAGCAATATTATCAGCAAGACATGGTCAGTCAGAAATATCCATGGAAATGATAGAAGAAGCTTCTTTAAAAGTTAGAATGGGTCCTGAGAAGAAAAGTAGAGTTGTTATAGAAGAAGAGAGAAGGTTGACTGCTTATCATGAGGCAGGACATGCTATAACTTCGGAAATGACACATACAGAAGATCCAGTAAATCTAATAACAATAGTTCCAAGAGGAATGGCAGGAGGATTTACATCCTATCTTCCAGAAGAAGAGAGATCTTATGTAACTAAAAGGAAAATGGAAGGAAGCTTAGTATCGCTTTTAGGTGGAAGAATAGCAGAAGATTTAGTTCTTGGAGATATAAGTACAGGTGCATCCAATGACTTAGAAAGAGCTACAAAAATTGCTAGGGATATGGTAACCACATATGGAATGAGTGATAAGCTTGGACCACTGACTTATGGAGATGGTAATGGAGAGGTATTTGTAGGAAAAGATATAGGTAAATCAAGAAATTACAGTGAAGAAGTGGCTTTTGAAATAGATAAAGAAGTTAGAAGAATTATAGATGAAGCTTATACTACAGCTGAAAATATACTAAAAGAAAATATGGATGGATTACATCGTGTTGCTAAAAAGCTTTTAGAAGTAGAAACTATAAGCGGTGAAGAATTTAGAGAAATATTTTATGATAAAATTGAATCAGAAGAAGTAGAAATAGAAGAAGAATTAGAAGAATTAAAAGAAGATTAAAATATAGAAATATTGAAAAAGAAAGTGGAAACACTTTCTTTTTCCCACTTGTTTATACTTAAAAATTTGTCAGGAGGACTATATGGGAGAACAAGCACTTGACGGTATTAAAATATTAGATTTAACAAGAATATTAGCAGGACCATATTCAACTATGATATTAGCAGATATGGGTGCAGATGTAATTAAAATAGAGAGACCAGAAACTGGTGATGACTCAAGACAATTTGGACCTTATGTAAATGAAGAAAGTGCATATTTTATGAGTCTAAATAGAAACAAGAGAAGTATTACTATGAATTTGAAATCGGAAGAATCGGTAGAAGTGTTTTTAAAAATGGTGAAAGAGGCAGATATAGTAATAGAAAACTTTAGACCAGGAACTATGGAGAAATTAGGAATAGGTTATGAGAGATTAAAAGAGATAAATCCTAGAATAATCTATGCTGCATCTTCGGGTTTTGGTCACACAGGACCTTATAAAGAGAGACCTGCTTATGATGCAGTTGTTCAAGCAATGGGTGGAGTTATGAGTATAACAGGAGAAAAGGGTGGAGCTCCAATAAAATTTGGAACATCAATAGCGGATATAACAGCAGGTCTTTATACAACAATTGGAATTTTAAGCGCACTACAATATAGAAATAGAACTGGAAAAGGACAGAAAGTTGATATTGCAATGCTGGATACCCAAGTATCTCTGTTGGAAAATGCTATTGCAAGATACTATGCTTCAGGAGACATACCAAAGCCTCTTGGAAATAGGCATCCATCTATAATACCTTTTGAAGACTTTGAAACATTAGATGGAAGTATTATGATATCAGCAGGTAATGATTCTCTTTGGAAAAAATTATGTAATGCTTTAAATTTAGAGGATTTAAAAGAAGATAAAAGATTTAAAACTAATCCTTTAAGAGGAGAAAACTATGAAGAGTTAAGACCATTACTTTCTGAAGTATTTAAGTCGAAAGATACAGAAGACTGGATAAATATATTGAATTCATATGGTATTCCCAATGGGCCAATAAATAATATTGAGGATATAGTGAATGATCCTCAAATTCAAGCGAGAGAAATGATAGTGGATGTGGAGCATCCAAAGGCAGGAAATATGAAAATGCCAGGGGTACCAATTAAAATGAGTGAAACACAAGGATCTGTGAGAAGTCCTGCTCCAATTTTAGGAGAACATACAGAGAGTATTTTGAAAGAGTTTGGTCTGTCAGAGGAGAAAATAGAGCAGATGAGAGCTAATAAATCAATATAAATATAAAAAGCGTTAATCTCTAAAAAGAGTAACGCTTTTATATTTTGTTAAAATCCATGATATAATATATACAAACTTCTTTAAAAGTTATATAGTAGAAATAGTAATTATAATTAGGAGGATAAAAATGGAGATATATGGTTTAGGATTAATAGGACTATGTATGTTTTTAGGTTCTTTCGTAGGAAATCTATTGGGAGGTTTTATGGGCTTAAATAAAGATATGGGTGGAGTGGGATTTGGAATGATTTTTTTAATAATTATAACTAATCAATTAAATTCTAGAGGATATGCCATATCAGAAAGAGTCAGTAAAGGAATCACTTTAACAAGTGCTTTATATATACCAATAGTAGTTGCTATGTCTGCTACTCAGGATGTTGTAAAAGCTTTTTCAAGTGGAATAGTAGCTATTATAATAGGCCTGGTAGTAACATTAGTCTGTTTAGGTCTTGTACCGATTATTTCAAAAATAGGAAAGTAATAGGGGGATAATATAGTGGGTCAAATATTAAAAGATTTATTTGCCACCTATAGTATTATTATAGGTATAATTACAATATCTTTAATTATATTTTTAGCCAATCAAATAGGAAAACTATTAAAAGAAAGACAAATGAATTCTGCAATAGCTATAATATTAGGATTGGTATTTGCATATATAGGTGGTAGATTGACAGGTGGATCTAAAGGTCTAGCAGATATACAAATTTTTTCTGGGATAAGTATATTAGGTGGAAGCATGATAAGGGATTTTGCTATAATATCTACAGCATATGGTGCGGATTTAAAAAACCTAAAAGAGTCAGGGTTTCCAGGTATTATCTCATTGTTTATAGGAATTTTCTTTTCTTTTTTTCTAGGAGCTTTTATAGCCTATGTATTTGGATATACTGATCCAGTAGAATTAACCACCATAGGAGCAGGTGCAGTGACATTTATAGTTGGGCCTGTTACTGGAGAAGCATTGGGAGCAAGTTCTGATGTAATTGCTTTGTCTATTGCCATAGGAGTTGTGAAGTCAATTCTGACTATGATAATTACTCCCATAATAGCTGATAAAATAAAACTGGACAATCCAACCTCAGCTATGGTGTTTGGAGGTCTTATGGGAACAACATCTGGAGTAACAGGTGGTTTAGTAGCAGTTAATCCAGCATTAGTTCCATATGGTGCAATGACAGCAACTTTTTATACAGGTTTGGGAAGTTTACTTATACCATCATTAGGGTATTTAATAATAAGACTAATAATTTCATAAATAGGAGAGATATTTATGTATAAAGGTTATTTAACCGATATTGAAGGGATAAAAGTAGGACATGCACAGGATTTTGAAGCTATAACAGGTTGTACCACCATATTATGTGAAGAGGGTTTTGTAGGTGGAGTTGATGTAAGAGGATCAGGTCCAGGAACCAGAGAAACAGATTTATTTGATCCTAAAAAAATGGTTGATAGGATACATGGTATAGTATTAAGTGGTGGATCAGCATTTGGTTTATCAGCAGCATCAGGTGTTGCTAAATATTTAGAAGAACAGGGAGTCGGATTTGATGTTGGAGTTGCAAAGGTGCCAATAGTTTCATCAGCTATATTATTTGATTTAGGAATTGGAGACCCAAAAATAAGACCAGATGAAGATATGGGTTATCAGTCTGCTAAAAATGCAACTGAAATAGAATATAGACAGGGTAATATTGGAGCAGGAACAGGTGCAACCATTGGAAAGTTACAAGGTGAAAAATATGCTATGAAAGGTGGGCTAGGTTCAGCCACAGTTGAAGCCAGAGGAGTTAGGGTGTCAGCAATGGTAGCAGTAAATGCTGTAGGGGATATTTATTCATTAGATGATAATAAAATAATAGCAGGAATGTATGATTATGAAAATAAAAAGCTATTAAATACAATAGATTTTATGAAAAGTAATCCATTACCAGAAGAAAAACCAACAAATACAACTATAGGAGTTGTAGCTACTAATGCTATAATGACCAAAGCTGAAGCAAATAAAGTTGCAGAAATGGCTCATAATGGATATGCTAGAACAATAAATCCAGTACATACATATATGGATGGAGACACTATATTCTGTATAGGAAGAAATCAAGTTCAAGCTGATATTAGTCTAGTTGGAACATTAGCAGCGGAAGTTATGGGAAAAGCCATAGTAAATGCAATTAAAAGTGCAGAGGGAATTGATGGAATTAAATCTTATAAGGATATTTAATAGAAAGTATTAAAATATATTTATGAAAAGCTTGAAAAAAAGGAGATATCCCAATATAATAGATTTTGATGAATTACTATATTGAGAGAAATAAACTTATACGACTGGTATCCTTTAAAGGAACTAGAACGGGAGGTAGTAAAATGAAAAATGTAATGAGCAGTAAACGTAAAAAAATAGATATTAGAAAGATGACAGTGATAGGTGTATTAGGTGCAATATGTATTGTGTTAGGGACAACTCCTTTAGGATTTATACCTATTGGGCCAACAAAAGCAACAATTATGCATATTCCAGTTCTAATTGGAGCCATATTAGAAGGGCCTATAGTAGGAATGGCCATAGGATTGATATTTGGTTTATTTAGTATGTTTAATGCATTAACCAATCCAACACCAATATCTTTTATTTTTCTTAACCCCATAGTAGCAATACTACCAAGGGTGCTTATGGGAGTAGGAGCATATTATATATATAGTTTTTTTGAAAAGAGAGGATCAAAAAATACTAAAATAATTATAAATATAGGATTATTGGGAATAATACTATATTTAGGAATGAGTATTATAAGAAATGATTTAAGTGTCATATCAGTAGGATTTAATATGATTTTCATACTATTAATAGCTGGCTTAGCTTATTATATTAATAATCAAAAAGTTGAGGTATTAAGTGTAATAGTATCAGCTAGTATTGGAACTCTTATTAATACACTAGGAGTATTGGGAATGATATACATCATATATGCTGAAAAATATATGCAGGCTATAGGAGAAAATGCTGAATTAGCAAAGAAAATAATTTTTGGAATAGGTGTAACTAATGGTATACCTGAATTGATACTTGCTATAATAATAGTCGTATCAGTGGTAGGTGCTTTGAAAAAAAATAGATAATGAGGTGGAAGAGATTGTTATTAGTGGTTGATGTGGGAAATACTAATATAGTTTTAGGTGTATATAAAGGAAAAGAATTAATCTATGATTGGAGAATAGCAACTTCTAAGGATAGGACTTCTGATGAATATGGTATTTTGTTTGAACAAATATTAAATTATCATAATATAGAGATAAAACAATTGAGAAGTGTAATAATATCGTCTGTAGTACCATCACTTATGCATACCTTACCGGCAATGTGTAATAGATATCTTGGAATAGATCCTTTAGTGGTTGGACCAGGAGTAAAGACGGGAATGGATATAAAATATGATAATCCAAGAGAAGTTGGTGCAGATAGAATAGTTAATGCGGTTGCAGCATATGAAAAATATGGAGGACCTGCTATAGTAGTAGACTTTGGAACAGCTATAACTTTTTGTGCCATATCTAAAAATGGTGAATATTTAGGAGGGGCAATAACTCCTGGAATCCAAATATCATCAGAAGCACTATTTATGAGAACAGCAAAACTTCCAAAGGTTGAAATATTGGAACCTGAAAGTGTTATTGCAAAAAATACTGTAAATAGTATACAAGCAGGTATAGTATATGGATATATAGGGCTAGTAGATCATATTATAGATAAAATGAAGGAAGAGTTAGAAGAACTCAATGAAGGAACAGATGTTAAAGTTATAGCAACAGGTGGTTTTTCAACTTTAATAGCATCTCAAAGTAAGGGTATACAGAAAATAGATAAGTTGTTAACTCTAGAAGGATTGAGAATAATATTTGAACGAAATGAGTAAGTAGAGAAATTCTACTTACTTTTCTAATTATAGAGGTGAAGTATGAAGATAGGAAATATAGAATTAAAAAATAATATTGTACTAGCTCCAATGGCTGGCGTAACAGATTTGGCCTATAGATTAATATGTAAGGATATGGGAGTAGATTTAGTTGTCTCAGAAATGATAAGTGCCAAAGGAATATATTATGGAGATAAAAAAACCAATGAACTGATGGCAGTAGATAAAAGTGAAAGACCAATAGCAATACAAATATTTGGATCTGATCCAGAAATAATGGGGTCTGTAGTAAAAAATCATTTAAACCACAGGGAAGATATAGATATAATAGATATTAATATGGGATGTCCAGCACCTAAAATAGTAAAAAATGGTGATGGTAGTGCATTAATGAAAAATCCTGAATTAGCTAAGCGCGTACTTAGTTCAGTTGTTGAAGCATCAGATAAACCGGTTACTTTAAAGATTAGAACAGGCTGGAGTGAGAATAATAAAACTGGAATAGAAATTGCGAATATAGCAGAAGAAGTTGGGATAGATGCCATAACAGTTCATGGTAGAACAAGAGAAATGTTTTATACGGGAAAAGCAGATTATGATTATATTAAGAAGGTTAAAGAGAGTGTTTCTATTCCTGTAATAGGAAATGGAGATATATTTGAACCTGAAGATGCTTCTTATATGATGGAATATACTGGTTGTGATGGAATAGCCATAGGAAGAGGGGCTAAAGGGAATCCTTGGATTTTTAAAAGAATAATAAATAGGTTAAATGGTAAAGCTGATATAATCCCAAACATAGAGGATATAGTTAAATTATCAATTCAACATTTAAATTTAATATGCTCCATTAAAGGTGAAAGAATAGGAGTAAAAGAGATGAGAAAACATATAGCTTGGTATGTAAAGGGATTACCTGAATCAAATGTGTTAAAAGATGAAATAAATAGAATAGATAATTTAAGAGAGATGGAAGAAAGATTGTGGAAATACTATTTGAGTAATAAAGAAGAGATATAAAAAATGTAAGCAGTTATGTTAGTTGACATGTTTTTAAAACTTCAATATAATATCGAATATAATAGTAGATACATAATTTAAAATAAATATAAAAATCTTTAGATATAAAAGAATAAAAGGAGAGATAGAATGTCTGAAAAAGAAGTATTTTTAACTGAAGAAGGATTGAAGAAACTAGAAATAGAGTTAGACGATTTAAAAGCTGTAAAAAGAAAAGAAGTTGCAGATAGAATTAAAACAGCACTAGGTTTTGGTGATATAAGTGAGAACTCTGAATATGATGAAGCCAAAATGGAACAAGCACAATTAGAGGAAAGAATATTGAGAATAGAAAATATGGTAAGAAATGCATCCATTATAGATGAAGATGGAATATCTACAGATAAGGTATCATTAGGTTCAAAAGTAACTGTTAAAGAAATTGAAAATGATTATGATATGGAATTTACTGTAGTGGGTTCAGCTGAAACAAATCCATATGAAGGTAGGATATCAAATGAATCACCAGTAGGATCAGCATTATTAGGAAGAAAAACTGGAGATATAGTAGAGGTTCAGGTTCCAGATGGTCTAACAAAATACGAAATACTAACTATTACTAAGTAATGAAAGGGGATATACCAATGGCAGAACTAAATTTAAATGAAATGAGAATGATAAGAAGAGAAAAGCTAGAAAAACTTGTTGAAAAAGGAAAAAACCCTTTTATTGTAGAAGAGTTTGACTATACACACTATAGTACTGAAGTTCATGAGAAATTTGAAGAATTAGAAGATGAGACTGTTTCTGTAGCAGGTAGAATTATGTCTAGAAGAGGACATGGAAAAGTAAACTTTATTGATTTACAAGATAGTGAAGGTACAGTTCAACTTTTTATAAGTGAAAAAAACTTAGGGAAAGAAGAATATGAAGATTTAGGCCTATTGGATATAGGTGATATTGTAGGTATAACAGGAGAAGTTTTCAAAACAAATGCAGGAGAAGTGTCTATAAGGGTGAAGGAACTTTTACTTATGTCAAAATCACTTCAAATATTACCAGAAAAATTCCATGGTTTAAAAGATCAAGATTTAAGATATAGACAAAGATATGTTGATTTAATAGTTAATCCTGAAGTGAAAGAGACATTTATATTAAGAACTAGGATAATTCAAGCAATGAGAAGATACTTAGACGATTTAGGTTTTCTAGAAGTAGAAACACCAATACTAAGTACTATTGCTGGAGGAGCAAATGCAAGACCATTCACCACACATCACAATGCATTGGATGTAGATATGTATATGAGGATAGCCAATGAATTGTATTTAAAAAGACTAATTGTTGGTGGATTTGAAAAAGTTTATGAAATAGGAAAAATGTTCAGAAATGAAGGAATGAGCCCTAGACATAATCCAGAATTTACTAATATGGAATTGTATCAGGCATATGTGGATTACGAACATATAATGAAGCTTACAGAGGATATGATTGAATTTATTGCCAAAGAAACCCTAGGTACTACAGTTGTAACTTATAAGGAAAGAGAAATAGATTTTAAAACTCCATGGGCTAGAATAGACATGACAGATGCAGTTAAAAAGTATACTGGACTTGATTTCCATGAAGTGGAAACAGATGAAGAGGCTAGAGAACTTGCTAAATCACTTGGAAATGAACGATTAGAAATAGATAAGAATATGCGTAGAGGAGAAGTTATAGCAGAGGTTTTCGATGAATTGTGTGAAGACTATATGGTACAACCAACATTTGTAACAGGACATCCAGTAGAAATATCTCCTCTTTCTAAAAAGAATCCAGATGATCCAAGAATAACTAATAGATTTGAAGCATTTGCAAATGGATGGGAAATAGCAAATGCATATTCAGAGTTAAATGATCCAATAGATCAAAGAGAGAGATTTGAAGATCAAGCGTCTCAAAAAGATGCAGGAGATGAAGAAGCACATCCAATGGACGAAGATTTCTTAAATGCTATTGAAGTGGGATTACCTCCAACAGGTGGATTGGGAATAGGATTAGATAGAGTAATTATACTTCTAACAGGACAAGAAAGTATAAGAGATATATTATTCTTCCCTACTATGAGACCTATGGAAGATTAATATATATATAAGTAATTAGAAAAAGCTTGACTTAAATATATGGTCGTGGTATGATATGTATCCAGTCGGAAATAGTAAGTGCAGCAAAAAAGAAACACAAAATAACTGTTGACAATTGGAAACATAAAGTATATGATTAATAGGCTGTGAAAAACGGCTTAGGAAAACAACTAAATAGCAGTCAAAAAGAATTACAAAATACTTCTTGACAAAACTAATTAGCTGTTATATACTAATCATTGTCGCTCAAAACGACAGCAA
>JARIDA010000043.1 GCA_029257065.1 Tissierellaceae bacterium
AGGAAAACTTGGAAACCACAGTAGATGGAATTTTTGCTTGTGGAAATGTTCTTCATGTTCATGACTTAGTGGATAATGTTACTAAGCAAAGTTATACAGCAGGAGAAGAAGCAGCAAAATATATTAAAAGTTTAGTTTAATCACTTAATATTTTGGAGGTGTTATAATGGCTACTTTGGAAGAAAATGAAATGATAGAAAAAATATGTATAGTATGCCCAATAGGTTGTAATCTTAAAATAACTAAAGATAGCAGCCAAGAAGAAGGTTATTTAGTAGAGGATAATAAGTGTCCACGAGGATATACCTATGCAATAAAAGAGATGACCAATCCTACTAGAATTGTAACTTCAACGGTTAAAATATCTGATTTAGAAGATGTTATGTTGCCAGTTAAAACAACTGATGGAATTCCAAAGGGTAAAATATTTGAACTTATGGATGAAATAAATAAAATAGAAATTGAGTTACCTATACAAATGAATGATGTTATTATTCCTAATCTATTTGGCTCAGATGTTAACTTAGTTGCAACAAGATCAATGAAATAAAAGAAAAAATGAGGACAGATTCTGTCCTCATTTTTATATCTCTATTCCCTTTTGGTTATATATTTTTATATTATCCAATAGGATTTCCTCTTCTTCTAAATCCCAAATATATATAAATTTATAACTTCCCACCTTTTTACTTCTCTCTCTATCTAAATACAATTCTGTTTCTCTTTCAAATATACTATAATCCTCATCAACTACATATCTATTAACTGAGTATATCTCATTCTCTTTATAATTTGGATTAATACTAATAGAAACCTCTCCTCTTTCTGGATGAATTATAATCAATTCTGATTTATCTTTCGTTTTTACTTCTAATTCTTCATGTAAATCAAATTCAACCTTCTCAAACTTTAAAGTTCCTGGGAATCCTTTATATAATTCTATGTTCTCAGTGTATAAATCTAACCTTTCATCTTCCATATTTCTCCTAATCAGATGTAGCATTCTTACACTGTCATTTATTCCCTTTCCACCATAAACTGATATTAATTTCTGATCAAAGTAAATTTCATATTCATCATTAATACCTTCACCTTGAATTACATCTATGACTTTACCTGTCACTCCATCCATAGTATAAATGAAATAATCCGAACCATTTTCTAATACAGCATATATGTCTCTTATTCCGTCAGAGTCACCTAATACAATATGATTATGATCCACATATATTCCTTTTATCTCATATTCACGGATTAAATTATCATACCAATATTTGAAAAACTTACTTCCTGAACCTTTTATATCACTTTGAGATGTGGAATATATTAATTTATCCAATAGGACATCCATATATGTGCTGTTAAAATATTGAGATAGGACTCTTATAGTTTCTGTCTTTTCTAATCTTCTCATATCAATTTTTTCTAAAAATTCATTTAATCTTTGTATCTCATCCTTCTCTATTAGCAACTGAACAAATCTTACCAATTCCTCTTCTTCTAAAAATTTATTCCAGTCATCTTGTAATTTAATATATTTCTCCTGGTCATTTTCATAATAAATATCTCCTAGTTTTAAATATATCTCACTTCTAGATACTGGATTAGGTCCTATATAATCCTTATCCTCCTTCATATTTCCATACATTCTAAGTAGTATCTCTTCCGCCTCTTCCCAGTCTCCTAAGTGGTTTAAAGTATCTGCTTTTTCCATATTTAAGACTAATTTCTCATCTCTCGACACAAACTTCTCCAAAGCCTTATCTATTATAAGATCCGCTTTTTCCCCTTCATCATATTTTAAATATAATTCTTTTAATTTTATATAATTTCCTATCTCATTTTTATCCTTATCCAATTCCTTTAAAAGCTTTTTTTCTTCTATTTCATATTCATTAGGAATTGTTATTTCTTGATCATTTTCACTTTTATCCAAATCATTTTCTGTTTTACCACAGGCAGCTAATAATATAAATAAAGATAATAATACTATAATCCTTTTTCTCATAATAAACTCCTCCTATATATCTACTTTTTCATCTATGTATCTTCCTGTATATTTCAACATAAACATTCCCACAGTTAAAACCAATATAACTCTTGTGAAACTTATACCAACATCTATACCATTAGGCATATAATTAAGTGGAATCCATTTTACAATTAAGTTTATAGCTGTAAAAATTATAGAACTAATAATTCCATATGTTATAATCCAAATATTCCCTATTTTTCGATTATCCATACGAGATTCTTTGATATTTCTCTTGGATCTTCTTATACTAATGGCTAAAAAAGCTATTATAAAGCTTAATATTCCATCTAAAACAATTTCTAGGAAATGCATTATTAAAACAAAAACATTTCCACTTCCCAAAGCCTCCACATTGTATGGAATCAAATCTTTAATCATATCCAAGCTTGTTCTTTCACTCATAAAACCAAATTGATTCCAATCAACTATTATGTATTGAGTTCCTAGCATAACCAATAAAAGTATGGATAAATAGAAACTTCCAATTATTGCTTTTGATAGTATTTTCTTTTCAGTCTGCTCTGGAATAGAATAATATTGGAAAGGCAACCCTTTTTTAGACAAATTCATTCCGAACAAAGATTTATCCTAAAATATCATTTATACTACCATTCCTAGACCTGTTTTATTTCTATAATTTATTGGTGACATATAGACTAAAGAGCCATGGATCCTTATATGGTTATACCAGTAAATATATTCTGCTAACTGTAATTCTAATTCCCCTAAGGTCTCAAACTTATTTTGATATATAAACTCTATCTTTAAAACTTTATTCATAGCCTCACTTACTGCATTGTCGTAGGTATTCCCCTTTCTACTTAAAGAACGTTTTATATTAAAGGTTTCTAAAATATTATCTATTTTTATGTTGTCATATTCCTTGCCACGATCTGAATGAAAGATCTTTATATCTTTCAATGAGTAATTACATCTTAACAATGCTTTTTCTATTAGACTGGCATCCTTATTGGGCCCAGCAGAATAACCTATTACCTCTCTATTAGCTAAGTCTACTAAGGTGCATACATAATTCCACTTGTTGCCTACTCTTACATAGGTAAGGTCACTCACAGCTACCTCTAAATTATTTCTATCATCAAATTCTCTATCTACTATATTAGAAATATTTGATTCATTACAGCTCTTGCTATGAACTTTATATTGAGCGACTGTATAGTTAGATACTAGTGCATTTTCTTTCATAATTCTAGCTATTCTTCTTCTAGAAACTTGGTAACCCAAGCTATCAAGCTCAATTTTAATCTTTCTTGTTCCATAATTATTCCTACTTCTATGAAATATATCTATTATATGTTTTTCTATTTTAGATTCTTTATCTGAAGCATCTGATTCTTCCTTATTTAAATGATAATAAACCAAACTTCTAGAGACCTTTAACAAACTACACATAGCACTAATACTGTATTTCTCTTTATTAGAAATAATTAGGTCTACTTTCTGCCTAGTAGTAGTGCTGCCTGCTTTAAAATATCATTCTCCATTTCAAGTTGTTTAACTCTTTTTTCTAACTCTATCAATCTTTTTTCTTTATCAGTCCTGTTATCTTCTACATCGAATGATTGGGTATTATTATATCTTATTACCCACTGCCTCATAGTTGATGGAGATATTCCATACTCATCACTTAGGCTTCTATATGTGTGATTTCCTTGGTTATAAATATTAACTATTTGCTTTTTGAAATTTTCTTCGTAATGTTTTCTAGACATTCTTTTCTCCTCCTATGATTATTATATCATGTTCGGAAAAGAACTGTCCTATCTAGTGTAGCCTATCCATACAGCCGGTTTTGGGAGTACAGGTAGATAGAATGAAAAGACAAGTATTATTTTTTGGAATTATAATATCTGTATTTTTATTTGTTGCTTGTGATAAGTCAGCAAGTGGAATACATGATAATGAATTAACTCTTAATTTATCTAATAGAATATTAGTTAGAGATTCTATTTAATTTGAAGGAGTGAATATATATGGGAAGAATTAAAATAAGGAATAATGCGATTTATGAACACTTCAAAGGTAATAAATATGTAGTAATGGGTGTTGGAAAACATACAGAAACAGATGAATGTATGGTTATTTATTATGAATTAAATAATGAAAATAATATATACGTTAGACCATTAGATATGTTTTTATCTAAAGTAGATAAGGAAAAGTATCCGGATAGTAAAAAGGAATACAGATTTACATTCATAGGTTTTAAAGGGGATAAAATATATTAAAGGGAAGGTATGTATATGAAGTTAAATAAGAGTATGTTTATTGGAGATAGATGTTTTATGTGTAGTAAGTATCCTGGATGTAGTATATTCCAGGATAAATTATTGTATTTATTCAATAGAGAATATAACACAGATTATAAAAGCTATAAAGATGTAACTTTTGTTAAACAAGTTTTATGGTATAAAGCAAAAAAAACTTTAAGTAAAAAGTACATATGTGAAATGTTTGAAAAGGAGGATTAGATGAATTTAGATATATTACTTAGTAATTGGAGAAGAACTGGGTGTAAGTCAGTAGTAAGCATATCAGAAGATGATATTACTGTTGTAGAAGGAAGTTTATTAAGAGATAACATATTAGGGATCTCTGATATTAAATGTTTTGAAAGTTATCATTGTGAAGATTTTGGAGAGCTAGAAGGACTAAGTATCGAAGTTAATGAAAGGTATTTAGAACTTGAATTTTCTTCTAATACAGATGTTAAAAATAGAATGATTGTATCAAAAGATAGTGATTTAGTTAGATTGCTAAAAGGACCACTCAATAATTCTTTTGGAAAGAAAGTAAGAAGGATTTTAAGTGATATGTCTACATTAATAGATTTCTCTAATTTGATGAGAAAACATTTAGATGTAATGATGTTTACTAAAAGATTTCTAGGTTCTAATGGTACGTCTTTTATCTTTAATATTAATAACAGAGATAAAATTAAATGTTTTATAGAATATTTAATAGAACATTTCCAGATGGATACATCATTAATAGATAATAGTATTATAGAAGAGAAATGTGGACTTATAACTAATGAAGAAGAATCAAGACTTATAGAAACAGCACTATATTTTCTATATTCTTTGTCAAAAGATGATTTAGATAATATGGATATACTTAAATCAGAGAATAAGATTGACGCTTTATTTAAAGAAAATGTTATTTATATATAAGGGTGATATAAGTGGATTTGATATTTAAAGGGAAAAGTAAGATAGATGAAAAATGGTATGAAGGTTACTATTTTGTTAAAGATGATGCTTTAAAAAACAAACCAAGACACTTAATAGTTAGAGATAATAAAGGTGGTGGGCCAGTTACAATAGATGAACCGGTATATGGACATACAGTTGGAGTATATACAGGTTTAGAAATTGATGGCACTAAAGTATTCACTAAAGATATATTAACAAGTGATGGAATAGATTACGAGATTATATATAGTGATCATGTTTTAGGTTTCTTAATGGTTAATACCATAGAAGTAACTTCATCTATTGCAGTAAACTTTAATACAATTAAACCATTAACAGAAGCTAGAATACTCAATATGGAGTTTAAAGAAAGATATTAGGAAACCACCTAGTATCTTTCTTTTTTTAAAGCAATATACTTATTATAAAGATTTTATTACCTTGACAAGTCATATGTAAATTTATATAGTTGTATATGAAATGATACAGTTATATTCAACATCATTAGTTGTTTTATAAAAATAAAATAGTAAATGGGGTGATTAATCGTTATTAATATCCGATATTGACGTATAATTTTATATGAGTGATTAAAATGTTAGAAAATGTAAAAGTAAGAAAAAATATTGTAAGAATTGTTAGTATGGTATTAGCAATATTGACACTATTTATTATATCTACAACCAGTTTTGCTTCGAATAATGTAGAAACATTTAATGTTAAAGGTACAGATGAAGTAATACAAGTTAATCAATTAAGTGAGAATTCTACTATTGTTATAGAGGGTGAAAATTCTCATATGATAACTTTTACAGAAAAAGATAATATTTTCACTACGACAATTAGAGATTTACATACAGGAGAAGAAGAGTATTTAATAAGAGATGATAACGCTAATACTTTACATTCTACTATTACTGGATATACAGGAAATATTGAAGATATTGAATATACTGAAGAAGATTTAGATTATTCAACTATGTCAGCAGGTGACAAAAGAAATTTTCAAGTTAAGAGTGTACGTACGAGTGATTTAGCTAACTATGTAGGTCTTGCAGCAGGTGCAGCACAAATTGCATCCGGGTTTATGTCACTAGCAAAACTTAGCATTGCAGGATTAGTTGGTGCTATAATTGATATATTAAGTGGTGCTGGTGTATTTTCAGCTTATATACTTCAAAGAGATTATAGACTTCTAAGCGTTTTAACATATGAAATTAAAAGAAAAAAAATGCAAGGAGGAAAACCATTTTATTTCTGGACTAAAACTCATGATAGACCATATTTAGTAAGATAATAATATGTATAAGGGTATGGTGAATAAGATTGTTTGAAAAAATATATAAATTTTTAAAAAATATAAATGAACATGTTTATGAATATATTATTATAATTAATGCAGTATTATTAATAATTGCAATTCTTAATAAATATAATACAAATATTTTATTTATTAAACGTATAGTAAATATAATAAGTGTGATTATATTTGGAGTTATTTCTTTAATACAATATAAGAAAATGACTAAAGAATTAAGATGGCATTTAATATTGAAATTCATCATACTACTGTTATTTAATATATTACCTATTAGTTAATATATTCTAAAGAGAGATTAGGAATTACTTCTAATCTCTCTTTTTATATTTATTAGATTTTAAGATCTATAAATAGTATTAGCATAATAAAAATATATATAAAATTGGATATTTAATTTCAACGAAAAACAAAAGAGAGATAACTATTATATATAGTATATCTCTCTTTTTTCTATTTTTATCTATCACTTTGAGAAAGTAGTTATCATTTATGATAATATCAATGACAACTATGTTTGTTTTGTAACTGTCTGACACGACATAACTATTATAACATTACTGGAGGGAAAAGCAATGCGAAGATTAACAAAAGAAGAATTAGTAAAAGTAAATGCTGCTCTAGATTTAGGAGATAAGCACCTTATAAGGTTAAATGATGATCCTAAAGATAAACCAGCTATAGGAGGTTTATTAGGTATATCTAGGAATGACGTGTTGGAATATGTAGTGTGCAAGGATATGCAAGAGCTATCAAAGAAACTACTTTATGATGATGATGAATTTAGATCACAAGAGTTTTATGACATCACTACCAATACTATGGATTGGTGTACTATTGGTTCTATTAATAACAATATCGAAGAAGTAATTAAGTATGGATTGATAGTAAATGACAATACACCTTTAATTGATTTAATGCTGTTTAGAGAAGGTAATATGTATCAATTAAAAACTAATGAAATTGTATTTATTATTGATAGTAATGGATTTTTTAAAAATAGGGGGAAATGGAATGAAAGAACATAATAATAAAGATAATGTTGTTGGAGTTATATCCGGAACCTTATTAGATATGGAAGAACTAATGTTTAAGGGTGATGATGGTGTTTATCATAGTGCAGATATATTTATAAATAGTGAAGAAGTAACAGAGTTTATAAATGATATAGCGACTAATCTAATCAACGTAAAAGATATAGAAGATAAAGAATTATTAAAAGATATAAATTATGCAGGAAAACTACTTAGTAAAATGGAATTTCAAAGAGAATAGGGAGGATAATATGTTTAGTATTGAAAAAGTTAAAGACGTAGAAGAGTTAGTAGAAGGAAAATTATATTTAGTAGAGAATTTAGTTGAGTTAGATCAGTCTAAATTCCTTGCTGTATGCCCTTATTGTACTTCAAAAGATGGAATACATGGAACATTTCCTAATCGTTTCTATCCGGATGATACAAGCTGTGATAGTTGTGGTGAATATTTTTCAGAATGTGAAGTGGTTATATTGTAGGGGGAATTATATTGGAAGAAAAGAAAGTAATAAAAAAATATTGTTTCACTAATTATTTTGAAGTAAATGATTTAGATGGTTTTTTAAGTATGATTACTAACTTCTCAAAGGTATCTAATATAAACTTCTTAAATGAAGTAGTATTAGGCAAAATTTTATTATATGCAGAAACACATTTTGATAAAACATATATCATAGATGAATTTAGTAATGCTTTAAATTTAATAGATGAAATTCAACCTTTCTTATCTAATAATGTTGAATTTATAGATGTTACAAAGTATGAAGATGGAACAAGGAAGACTATTACCAATACTATTACTAAAAATGGTATAAGTCATACTAGAGAAATTATTAATTAAATAGGAGGTAGATAGAATTGAAAATATTATTTTTCACAGATTCTCATATAAAGGGATATGCACCTGCTAAAAGAGAAGACGTTTATTATAATTCGCTTTTAGATAAATTAACCTGGATCAAAGACTTTGCTAATGAGAATAATGTTGATTATGTATTACATGGTGGAGATCTATTCGATACTGCTAAAGTATCTAATAAGATATTTGGAGAAGTAGCCACAATATTATTAGGTTTTGATAAGAAAGTAAATATTGTACCAGGTAATCATGATCTATATGGTAGAAACTTAGAAACTTTAGAGCATACTTCACTAGGTAACTTATATAGTGCAGATGTTGTAAACATTCTTTATAAAGATAAAGGAAAGATAGCACTAGAGAAAGATGGAGTGAAAGTAAATCTTACTGGCCAAGAATATTATGATGGTATAGATACTGGTGTTAATGCTGATTATACAGTAGATAGAGAAGATGATGACAGTATCGAACTATTACTAATACATTCAATGCTTTTAGATAAAGATTTCTTTCCAGGAGTACCACATACAAACTTATATAACTTAAAATCTAATGCTGATCTAGTCCTATCCGGACACTATCATGCAGATAGATATATGATTGAGAATAATGATACTTTATTCATTAAACCACGTTCAGTGGCAAGAATAGAAGCGTCAGAACATAACTACGAACATTTACCGGAAGTAGTTTTATTAGAGATAAATGGTAAAGATGATTATAAAGCAGAGTTTCATGAGATAAGTAATGCTTTACCTGGTAATGAAATCTTTAATATCGAATCTATCCAGGAAGAAAAAGATAATTCAATCCACCTAGACCAATTTAAGGCTTCAGTTGAAGAAGTTGATGTCATGGATAATGAAAGTGTATTCGAAACACTTAAACAGGTTATGGATGAAATGGGTATTGAAGATGAAAATATTAATGATGATGTATATGATTATTCTGTAAAACTACTTACTGATGCTGAAAAAGAAGTAGCAGAAGACGAATTAGATGGTTTTATTAAATCTAAAGAGTTAGTAACTATAGACAGTATGGTTATTAAGAATTTCCAATCTCATAAGTATTCAGAGATAAACTTCTTAGATAAATCATTAAATAGTATCACAGGTTCTTCAGATAGTGGTAAAACTTCTATATTAAGAGCAATAGGTTGGGTGCTTTAAAATGAACCATTAGGTGCAGAATTTATAAGAGATGAAGAATCATCTGCAACTGTAGACTTATTCTTATCTAATGGAACCAGGATCACTAGACATAGGTCTAATAGTGATGCAGGATATTATGAAGTAGAAAAAGTAGGAGAAGAACCACAAAAGTATACTGGCTTTGGTAGGAATGTACCTATAGAAGTCTATAATTCACATCAGATGCCTAAGATTAGGGTTGGTAATGATGATGTTAACATTAATATTTCCAGTCAACTAGAGGCACCTTTTATGGTTTCTATGAGTGGTTCTAATATGGCTAATCTTATAGGTAGAGTTACAGGAGTAGAAACTATTGATTATGCTAGTGCAGAAATTTCTAAAGAGATAACTAGATATCAAAGATCAATAGGATCACTAGAGAAAGATATAGAACAGTTAAGCGAAGATTTAAAGGAATTTGATGATTTAGAAGATGATTTAGAGAAGATACAAGTATTAACTGCTTTTATAGCTTCAAATCCACCTAAGTCAATATTTTTTAGAAATACAAAAAATGTTAACAATATAACACCTTGTAAAATTATTGAATAAATACTATGAAGGACTAATCTGGAAATTATCATTTCTTTGTTGCTTACTGGAAGAGCAAATGTTAAATATCCAGAATCTTCATCTAAATCTTTTTTAAATGAATTTCCCAAATATATGGTAAGTCCATAAATAAAGATTGCAATTAATATAACACTAAAAGGTATTAAATATATTGCTCCCCAGAAAGTTCTTGGCGATACTGCACCTAACAGCATCATTGAAGCTATTATAGTTCCTACTAACAATGATATAAAAACCGTTTTTGTTTTTTTATATTCATATTTTATTAAATTCAGCATAATATTCACCTCTCCCTTCAAATCATTTAAACCGTTTTTATGAAAATATCTCCTTATACAAATCTGCTATTTGCATCTTATGTTCTTCTCTTAGTTCATCTGCATTTCCCTGTGAATGGACTCTGCCATCTTTTATAAATACTACTTCATCAAATAGATTTTCCATTTCACTTACTAAGTGAGTTGTTATTATCATAGTGCTTTCCGGATTGAAATTATTAATTATAGCATCAAGTATCTGATCTCTTGCTACAATATCAACTCCTCCAATTGGTTCATCTAATATGTAAACTTTTGCATCCCTGGATAAAACTAGTGAAAGATTTAACTTTTCAGTCATTCCTTTGGACAGACTTTCCACATCCATATCTTCATTTAAGCCCATAAATTTAATCATCTCTCTCCCTTTCTCTATCTGGAAATCCGGAAAGAAATTTCTAAAGAACTCTAAGGCATCACGAACTTTCATCCATTTATATAGAAAGTTTCGGTCTGGTAAAAAAGATACTATGGATTTTGTATAAACTCCTGGATTATGACCATGGATCAATATCTCTCCCCTGGTCTCTTTTAAAAGTCCTGCAAGTAATTTTAAAAGTGTGGTTTTACCACTGCCATTAGGCCCCAGAATACCTATTATTTTTCCTTTTTCTACTTTTAAATTAAAATCAATTAAAGCTTCCTTTCCTGAATAAAATTTTCTTAAATCTTTTATCTCTATTATATTATTCACTCTTATCACCTCTGTTTTTTTGAATTAACTTTACTATCTCTTTGTGAGTAACTCCCAATACTTCCATACTATCTAGAAATTCATAAACCGACTCTTCTGCTAACTTTTCTCTTTCCCTCTCTATTATCTTCTCATCTTCTATTACAAAAGTTCCCATACCTCTCTTTGTATAGACTAATCCTTCCATTTCCAATTCCCCGTATGATCTTTGAATTGTATTGGGATTTACCTTTAACTCTTTGGATAATTCCCGTACAGATGGAAGTTTTTCACCTACTCCATATTTTTTAGATATGATTTCTCCTTTTATGTAATTGACTATTTGAAGATAAATAGGTAGTTTTTTATCAAACTTCATAATCTTCCTC
>JARIDA010000014.1 GCA_029257065.1 Tissierellaceae bacterium
GGAGTGAGGTAAATGTTAAGAAATTTTAGTAAATGGAAGAAAACTTTAGCAATAATGCTGAGTTTGATGTTTATATTAACAGCTTGCGGTGGTGGAGATGTTAATGATGGAACAGGTTCAGTTGATGGAGATGGGGATAAAATCATTATTGGTGGATTAGCTCCATTAACAGGAAGTGTTGCTATTTATGGAGTGACAGCATCAACTGGAGCAAAACTTGCTTTTAAAGAGATAAATGAAAATGGTGGAATTTTAGGTAAGCAGGTTGAATTTTTATTAGAAGATGAAAAAGGAGATCCAACAGAAGCAGTTAATGCATATACGAAATTATTGGATCAAGATATAGTTGCCCTATTGGGAGATATAACATCTCAACCAACAGAAGCAGTTGCAGAGGTAGCTAAGTCTGATAATATGCCAATGTTAACACCAACAGGAACTCAGTTCAATATAACTGAAGGTAGGGATAATGTATTTAGAGTGTGTTATACGGATCCATTTCAAGGAGAAGTATTAGCAAAATATGCTACTGAAGAGTTAGGAGCGAAAACTGCAGCAGTTCTTAGAAATACATCCAGTGATTATTCTGATGGAGTAGGAAAAGCCTTTATAGATAAGGCAGAAGAATTAGATATTGAAATTGTAGCAGTAGAGTCATATGGTGAAGGTGATATAGACTTTAGAGCACAATTAACTAAAGTGGCAGATTTAAATCCAGATGTTTTAGTTATACCAGATTATTATGAGACCATATCCCTAATAGCACCACAGGCTAGAGAAGTTGGAATAGAAGCAACTTTCTTAGGACCAGATGGATGGGATGGGGTTGCAAAAAATATAGATGAATCATCATATGATGTTATAGAAGGATCAGTATTTACAAATCATTATTCAATAGATGATGAAGATGAGAGAATACAAAATTTCTTAGCTAATTATAAAAAGGAGTATGGTGAAGAAGCATCTGCGTTTGCAGCATTAGCATATGATGGAGCATATATGCTAAAACAATCCATGGAAAAGGCTGGATCAACAGATAGCGATGCAATTATAAAGGCATTAAAAGAAATAGAATATGATGGAATAACAGGATTACTTACATTTGATAGTAACAATAATCCAATAAAAACAGTATCCATGATCAAGATAGTGAATGGAGAATATAAATTGGATCAAGTTATGGACTTAAATGAATAGTAACTAATTAAATATAAATAAAAACCATCTCGAGTGAGATGGTTTTTATTTTAAAAGAAAGGGTGGATAAGATGAAATTAATAATACAGATAATTAATGGAATGCAAATAGGAAGTATATATGCCTTAGTATCATTAGGATATACAATGGTTTATGGAATAGCTAAATTAATTAACTTTGCCCATGGAGATATACTTATGGTAGGTTCCTATATTGCATTATTTAGCCTTCCAGTAGTGAGAAATTTAGGTTTACCCATATGGTTTGTAGTAATACCAGCGGTGATAATTTCTGCAATATTAGGAGTTGTAATAGAGATGATAGCTTATAGGCCACTTAGAGATTCTCCTAGAATTGCAAATTTAATAACAGCAATTGGTGTGAGTATACTACTTCAAAACTTAGCAATGAAATTTATAGCAACAGGAGCAACACCTTTTCCCAAGGTGTTTGATAAAGGTCCTTTAGTAATAGGTGGAATAAGTATAAATTTTACAATAGTTATAACAGTAATAGTAACTTTTGTATTATTCGGTGTTTTAAATTTTTTCATGACAAAGACCAAGCATGGAAAGGCCATGTTAGCTGTAAGTGAAGATTATGAAGCAGCTCAATTGGTTGGAGTAAATGTAAATAGAACAATATCACTAACATTTGCTATAGGAAGTGGACTTGCAGCTGTAGGATCTGTACTTTACTTAGCATCTTATCCTCAAGTAGAGCCTTTGATGGGATCCATGTTAGGAATAAAAGCCTTTGTAGCAGCAGTGCTTGGAGGAATTGGAGTATTACATGGTGCAGTTATAGGTGGATTAATATTAGGAATAGTTGAAGCATTAACCAAATCATATATATCCTCCCAATTAGGAGATGCATTTGTTTTTGGTATATTAATATTAGTTTTATTGATTAAACCAACGGGAATATTTGGTAAAAATACAAGAGAGAAGGTGTAATATATGTTAAAAGATAAAAAGAGAGACTATATAGTATCAGCAATACTGGTAATTGGATTATTCATTCTTTTACTTGGAATGATTAATTCAGGTATGATATCTAGATATCAACAGGGAATTCTTAATTTTATTTGTATAAATATAATATTAGCAGTGAGTCTTAATATAACAGTAGGCTGTTTAGGTCAAATTACTCTAGGACATGCAGGATTTATGTCTATAGGAGCTTATGCATCAGCACTTTTTACTAAAAGTGGAATAATACCAGGAGTAACTGGATATTTAGTAGGACTTCTAATAGGAGGATTATTGGCTCTATTAGTGGGAGTAATAATAGGAATTCCAGGTTTAAGATTAAAAGGGGATTATTTAGCAATAATAACTTTGGCCTTTGGAGAAATAATTAGAGTTTTAATAGAATACTTTCAATTTACTGGAGGGGCACAGGGACTTTCTGGAATAACTAGATATACGGACTTTAGAATAATATATATTATTACAGCTTTATCCGTATTTATAATGTATTCCTTAATGACAACTAGACATGGTAGAGCAGTACTTGCAATAAGAGAAGATGAAATAGCCAGTGAATCTGTAGGAATAAATACAACCTATTATAAAGTATTTGCATTTGCGGCTTCAGCAATGTTTGCTGGAATTGCTGGTGGAATGTATGGTCACACAATGGGAATAATAAGTGCAAAACAATTTGATTATAATTATTCAATAAATATATTGGTAATGGTAGTACTTGGTGGAATGGGATCATTTACAGGAGCCACATTATCAGCAATAGTTCTTACATTATTACCAGAAATGTTAAGAGGTTTTTCAGATTATAGAATGATAGTTTATTCCTTAATGCTTATACTTACAATGATCTTTAGACCTGAAGGACTATTGGGTAGAAGAGAATTTCAGATTAGTAAGCTTTTAGATTGGATAAAAATTAAAATAGTAGGAGCTCCAAAGGGGGAGAGTAAGGTATGACAGAACCAATATTAAAAACAAAAAATATATGTATGTCCTTTGATGGATTAAAAGCAGTTACAGACTTTACTCTAGAAATTATGCCTAATGAATTAGTAGGTTTAATAGGTCCAAATGGAGCTGGAAAAACTACAACATTTAATATATTGACAGGAGTTTATGCACCTACGGAAGGCGAGTATATATTTAATGGTGAAAAGGTAAAAGAAGGAGAAACATATAAATTAGTTAGAAATGGAATGGCAAGAACTTTTCAAAATATTAGATTGTTTAAAAATTTAACAGTTCTTCAAAATGTACTTGTGGCACAGAATTTTAATATGAAATATGGATTTTTATCTGGAACACTTAGATTTCCAAGATTTTGGAAGGAAGAGAGATTGGCGGAAGAAAAAGCTTTGGATTTATTAGAGATATTTGAACTTAAGGAGTTTGCCCATTATAAAGCTGGAAGCTTGCCCTATGGAGAACAGAGAAAACTTGAAATAGCAAGAGCTATGGCTACAAATCCTAAACTATTATTACTAGATGAACCAGCAGCAGGCATGAATCCAAATGAAACAGAAGAGTTGATGGAGACCATAAAACTTATAAGAGAAAAATTTGATATAGCTATTCTATTAATAGAGCATGATATGAATTTAGTACTTGGAATTTGTGAAAGATTATTAGTACTGGATCATGGAAATTTAATCGCGGAAGGGGAACCTAAAGAAGTAGTAAATAATAAGGCGGTAATAACTGCTTATCTTGGAGAAGTAGAAGAGGATGATGAGGAGGAAGGTGTACTGGAATGAAGATGCTAAATGTAAAACAGTTAAATGTTTACTATGGAAATATACATGCTATTAAGGGAATAGATTTTCATGTTAATGAGGGAGAAATAGTATCTTTAATAGGTGCTAATGGAGCAGGAAAAAGCACAATTCTACAAACCATATCAGGACTCTTAGAATCTAAGTCAGGAAGTATATCCTTTATGGGAAAGGATATTACTAGAGACTCAGCAGATAATATTGTGAAAATGGGAATAGCACAAGTTCCAGAGGGTAGAAGAATATTTAGTAATTTAAGTGTTAGGGATAATATCCATATGGGTCAATATACACTTAAAGACAGTTATATAAATTTAAGAGATGAGAGAAGAAGATTTTATCACCAATTTCCCAGAATGCAAGAGAGGAAAAGTCAAATAGCTGGAACCCTATCTGGAGGAGAGCAGCAGATGTTAGCAATGGGAAGAGCTATTATGACAAGGCCTAAATTATTGGTTTTAGATGAGCCTTCCATGGGGCTTGCTCCACTGTATGTAAAGGAAATATTTAATCTTATAAAAAAATTAAATGAAGAAGGGACTACTATACTATTAGTAGAACAAAATGCAAATATAGCTCTATCCATATCTGATAGAGCCTATGTACTTGAAACAGGTAAAATAACTTTAGAAGGAACAGGTAAAGACCTGTTAAATGATGAAAAAGTTAAAAAGGCATATTTAGGAGCATAATATAATAAATACTATTATATCTTAGACTATAGTTATATATATTCAACTATGTTATAATAAGAATATATAGAGGAGGGGTAAAAGTGGAAAATAATTATGAGGACAATGAAGAGATGGAATTTCTAACATTAACTTTAGATGATGGAGAAGAAGCAGAATTTGGTGTGATAGGAACATTTGAAGCAGAAGATAAAACTTATATAGCTTTATTAAATGAAGAGGAAGACATTTTCCTATATGAATATGTAGAAATAAATGAAGAAGAAATAGATTTAATAAATATAGAAGATGACGATGAATTTGAAATGGTATCTGAGTTATTTATGGATTTATTTGTAGAAGAAGATTAGTTTTAAAATACTTCAACTCCGGTTGGAGTATTTTTTTATAGAAATATAGGGGGGAAAGTCTATGGAAAGAAAATTTGCAAAGGATTTAATCCATTTTATCGATGAAAGTGTAACAGCTTTTCATGCAGTTGAACAGGTTAAGAGTCTGTTAGATGACAATGGATTTGAGAGAATTGATTTGAAAGATGAATGGAAGCTTAAAAAGACAGGAAAATATTATACTACTAAAAATAATTCAGCATTAATAGCATTTATAATAGGAGAAGAAGATTTAACCCAAAATGGATTTAGATTGATTGGTGCCCATACAGATTCACCAACATTTAGAATAAAACCAGAGGCAGAAATAGATATTTTAAATAATTATTTAAAAATAAATACGGAGGTTTATGGGGGACCAATATTAAATACTTGGTTTGATAGACCTTTATCCATAGCTGGAAGGGTTATGGTTAAAGGAGAAAACCCTTTTAATCCAGAAGAGCATTTAATAGATTTCACAAAGCCTATATTAACCATTCCAAATTTAGCAATTCATATGAATAGGGAAGTTAATAAGGGAGTTGAAATAAACCCACAGGAACACTCTCTTCCAATATTGAGTATGATAGAAGAGGAATTTGAATCGGAGAATTATCTATTAAAAATAATTTCTAAAGAATTAGATATTCAGATAGAAGAGATTTTGGACTTTGATCTATTTTTATATGGAACAGAAAAAGGTGAATTAGTTGGACTTAATGAGGAGTTTATTTCAGTGGGAAAACTAGATGACTTAGCTATGATACATGCGGGAATACATGGACTGATAGATTCAGAAGGTAGGAACTCAACTAATGTGGTAGTTCTTTTTGACCATGAAGAGGTGGGGAGCTCTACAAAACAGGCAGCAGGAAGTCCATTGCTTAAAAATATATTAAAGAGAATTTCAACTAATTTAGAATTAACTGAAGAAGAATATTTTAGAGCACTGGAAAATTCATTTATGATTTCAGCAGATATGGCTCATGCAGTTCATCCAAATTATGTAGAAAAATCAGATCCAAATAACAGACCAATAATAAATAAAGGACCAACAATTAAAATAGCAGCTAATCAAGCATATACAACAGATTCATATTCATCATCAGTATATGAGGAGATTTGTAGAAATGTAAATGTGCCAGTACAAAAATTTACTAATCGTTCAGATGCAAGAGGTGGATCTACAATTGGGCCCATATCATCTTCACAGATCAATATAGCTTCAATAGATATAGGAAATCCCATATTAGCAATGCATTCCATAAGAGAATTAGGTGGAGTCAAAGATCACTTTAATATATATAAATCATTTGTAGAATACTTTAATATATAAAAGAAAATCTCCAATTAATTGGAGATTTTTTTATTTGTACTCTTCAGTTTTAAATTTTTTTAACATGATGTCCATCTCTTCTTCAGTTAAAAGGACTGGCTCACCTATGGATTTACCCCTATAATAAAGTTCTGAACAAAATTCCATATGTTCTGCCAGACTAAAAGCTCCAGCCAAAGTATCTCTACCTACAAGTAGCCCATGATTTGCAAGTAGAACTGCTTTTCTATCCTTCATGGATTCAAAAGCATTTCTTGCCAATTCTTCAGTTCCATAAGTTGCATAATCTGTACATCTTATATTGGAGCCAGCCAGTGCGATTAAATAGTGGATGGGAGGTAATTCCCATCTCATAGCGGCAATTGTAGCTGCATAAACGGAATGGGTATGAACTAAAGCATTAATATCATCTCTATTAGAGTAGAAAATCCTATGCATTTCAAATTCACTTGAAGGTTTTCTATTCCCTTGAATGATATTTCCATCTAAGTCTAATAATACAATATCTTCTGCTTTAGTTTCAAAATAATCCAAACCACTAGGGCTAATTGCAATCAGCTGTCTATCTCTATTAAAGATACTAAGATTTCCTCCTGTACCTGTGGTTAGTCCTGACTCAATAAGTTTTTTACCATATTGGACAATTAAATTTCTCTCTTTCTCCATTAACATAAAATCCCTACTTTCTTTTCACTTCAAATCTCTCCAAATCATAAGGGGAAAAAACTCCATTATCAGTAATAACGCTACTGACCAATTTAGTTGGTGTAATATCAAATGCTGGATAATAACCTCTTACTCCTTCCATTGTAGTCTTGATCCCCATGGATTCTAGTACATCCTTACCATCTCTTTCTTCAATTTGAACTGTTGAAATATCTCTATGTGAAGGGTCTGGATTACCTGAAACATAATAGGGAATATTAAAATTATGTGCAGCCAGTGCAATTTGTAAATTTCCTATCTTATTAATTACATGTCCATCTAGAGTTATAATGTCTGCTGCAGAAGTAAAAATATCTATTTTTCCCTGACTCATTAAATGGGCAGGCATATTATCGGTGATAACAGTAACGGGGATATCTTGATCCTGAGCCACAGAAGCAGTTAGCCTTGCACCTTGAAAAAAAGGTCTTGTCTCGGGACAAATAAGTTTAATATCTATTTTTCTCCTTTTAGATTCTCTTAACATTAAACCAACTATGGTTTCAGCAAAACATTGGGTCATAATAGTTCCCCTATTAGGAAATAGGTCTACCAAAAGTTTAGCTCTCTTATCAATCCTTATGTATTTGTCATTTAAATTATTTAAAGTTAAATTAAAAATGGCCTCATCAACTTTATTCCCAGATTTCATTGCTTTATAAGCAATAGTTAAGCACTCATCAGTAATTCTGGACATCTTTTTAGATGTAGTGGGCCTAGCATTGGAAAGAGTAGAGGCTGCTTTTTTAAGAAAGTTTATCCTATTATTTTCTTTCATATTTCTAGACTCATAAGCAGCAAGGGCCATTCCCATTCCTGCAGCAGTATAGGGACCACCAGATTGAGTTACCATATCTGCGATGGCCTGGGCTACTTCTCCGTATGTACTACAAACAACAAATTGGACCTTTTGAGGATAAACCCTTCTATCTAAAATTCTAACTTTACCATCTTCATACCAGGCAATATTTTCAAATTGCAAGATGAAAGCTAAATCATGATCTGAACGAATCATTTATAATCTCCTCCTATTTATAAAATTTTTCTGTATATCTTCATTATATATTAAGAATACTTATATGGGAAAAATAAAAATATAGTATTGATAGAATTATAAGAAGTGAAAAACAAAAAAAGAACTTGATTTTTTTAAAAATATGGAGTATTATATGAGATGTAAGGTTTAGCACTCAAGGAACTTGACTGCTAACAATATAAAAAACAGGAGGGTATATTATGAACTTAAGACCATTAGGAGATAAGGTTGTAATTAAAAAAATAGAAGCAGCAGAGGAAACTAAATCAGGTATTGTTTTAGGAAAAAAAGAAGAACAAGAACAAATGGCAGAAGTAGTAGCTATAGGTTCCGAAATATTAAATGATGAGAAAACTAAAGATGAAATAAAAGTAGGAGACCAGGTAGTATTTGCTCAATATTCAGGAACAGAAGTAGATTTAGAAGGAGAAAAATACACAGTATTACAATTAAAAGATATATTAGCAGTAGTAGAATAAATAAAAAAGAATTTTAATAAAGGAGTGTATTAAATTATGGCTAAAGATATAAAATTTGGAGAAGAAGCTCGTAGATCAATGGAAACGGGAATTAATAAATTAGCAGACACAGTAAAAGTTACATTAGGACCAAAGGGAAGAAATGTAGTTTTAGAAAAATCATATGGTGCACCACTAATAACAAATGATGGGGTTACTATAGCCAGAGAAATTGAATTAGAAGATAAATTTGAGAATATGGGAGCACAGTTAGTTAAAGAAGTTGCTACTAAAACACAAGATATAGCAGGAGATGGAACTACAACAGCAACATTACTTGCACAAGGAATAGTAAGAGAAGGTCTTAAAAATGTGGCAGCAGGAGCTAATCCTATAATAGTTCAAAAGGGTATTGAAAAAGCAGTTGCTAAGGCTGTAGAGGGAATAAGAAGTCGTTCTCAAAAAGTAGAAACAAAAGAATCGGTTTCACAGGTTGCTTCTATTTCAGCAGGAGACGAAGAAATTGGAGAGTTAATTGCAGAAGCTATGGAAAAAGTTGGTAATGATGGAGTAATAACAGTTGAAGAATCTAGATCAACAGAAACAACATTAGAAGTAGTTGAAGGTATGCAATTTGATAGAGGATATTTATCACCATATATGGCTACTAATACAGAAAAAATGGTAGCAGAAATGGAAGAGCCATATATATTAATAACTGATAGAAAAATAAATAATATTCAAGATTTACTTCCAATATTAGAAACAATTGTAGAAGAGAGCAAACCACTTTTAATAATTGCAGATGACATTGAAAGTGAAGCAATGGCAACATTAGTTGTTAACCAATTAAGAGGAACTTTTAACTGTGTTGCAGTTAAAGCGCCAGGATTTGGTGATAGAAGAAAAGCAGTTCTTGAAGATATTGCCACATTAACAGGTGGACAAGCAATATTAGAAGACTTAGGTCAAGAGGTTAAAGATGCTACTATAGATATGTTGGGTAAAGCAACAAAAGTTGTAGTAGATAAAGATGAAACAGTTTTAGTAGATGGTTTAGGTGATGAAAGTGAAATTGAAAATAGAATAAATATAATTAAATCTCAAATCGAATCAAATACTGATGAATTTGAGAGAGAAAAGCTAGAAGAAAGATTAGCAAAAATGACTGGTGGAGTAGCTGTAATTCAAGTAGGAGCAGCAACAGAAACTGAGTTAAAAGAGAGACGTGGAAGAATAGAAGATGCATTAGCAGCAACTCGTGCAGCAGTAGAAGAAGGAATTGTTGCAGGTGGTGGAACAGTTTTAGTGGATATTATACCAGAGATATCTGAACTTATTAAATCTACTACTGGAGACGAGAGAACAGGCGTTAATATAATTTTAAGAGCATTAGAAGAACCAGTAAGACAAATTGCAGACAATGCAGGATTTGAAGGTTCTATAATTGTAGAGAAGATGAAAGAATCAGAAGATGGAATTGGATTTGATGCAATGACTGAAGAATTTGTAGAAATGATTAAGGCAGGAATAGTTGACCCAACTAAGGTTACTAGAACTGCACTTCAAAATGCAGCATCTGTATCAGCTATGATATTGACTACTGAAGCATCAATAACAGAAATACCAAAAGAAAATGATCCAATGGATGCTCTAGCAGGTGGAATGGGCGGAATGGGTGGAATGGGTGGCATGGGCGGAATGATGTAATCCCAAAATAATAAGGACTTCTAGATCAATCTAGAAGTCCTTATTAAATTATTAGAATATTATGTCTATGGAGCTTGCTAAAGTAAATTCTATATGTTATAATTTCTATAAGCACAAAGATGTGCTCTTTTAAAAAAGGCAATGTGGCCCTCAGTAAAGTTATTAACTTTGTTGTGGGTATTTTTATTATTAAAAATAATAATTGTGTCAATCTATCTAAGATGTTTAAAAATAAGGAATGATGAGATGGCAAAAGAAAAAACAAATAGGATGATTCAAGAATATGTTCCTGGAAAGCAAGTAACAATGGCGCATATAATAGCAAAGCCTGATAAGAGTATTTATAAAACATTGGGCTTAAGAGATAATAATAATGCAATTGGAATATTAACAATAACTCCAAGTGAAGCATCAATTATAGCAGGAGACGTTTCTGTAAAAGTAGCAGATGTAGAAATAGGTTTTTTAGATAGATTTAGTGGATCATTAGTTATATTTGGAGATGTTACCAGTGTTGAAACTGCAATAAAAGAAATACTTCAGGTATTAGTTGAAATATTAGAATTTACAATTTCGGACATAACAAGATCATAACTTATTTATCATTTAACTTAACCTTTAAATACAATGATGTTTTTAAAATTGAATATTGGAAACAATATTGCAATTGTTAAGGGGGAAAAGTATGAAGACGAAAATAGTAATAGTCGAAGATGACCCTATTACTAGGATGGATATATCAGAAATATTAATAGAAGAGGGCTACGATGTTGTAGGTTCAGCTTCAGATGGATTTGACGCCATAAAATTGTGTAAAGAATTGAATCCAGATTTAGTATTAATGGATATAAAGATGAAAATGTTGGATGGATTAAAAGCATCTAAAATATTAATAGATGAAGGTATAAGTTCATGTATAGTAATGTTAACAGCATATAGCACTAAAGAATTAATAGAGGAATCCAAGAATATAGGTGTATCTGGATATGTTGTAAAACCAGTAGATGAAAAAAACTTAATACCTGCAATTGAAGTTGCATTATCTAAAAACAGAGAATTGGAAAAAATGAAAAAAGAAATAGAAGATACAAATAATAAATTAGAAGAGAGAAAATATATTGAAAGAGCAAAAGGTATTTTAATAGATGAAAAGAATATCACTGAGGAAGAAGCATATCAGATTATAAGAAAATTAAGTATGGATAAAAGAGTATCTATGATGGATATAGCAAAGGTACTAATTTTAAACTCAGAAGGTAATCAATATGAATATTAAAATACTATGTAAAAAATATACAAATCTATCGGATGAAGATATAGAAGAGATAGAAAAGGTTTCTGAAACCATACAAACAACTGCAGAGTTGGTTGATGCTGATGTTTTTATAGATTGTTTAACATCTGAAGAAGATAAAGCTGTAGTGGTTGCACAAGCTAAACCGTTAAGTGGTAAATCAAATTATGATAAATCAGTAATAGGTAAATTTGCTCTTGAAGAGGATGAACCTGCTGCAATAAAAACACTTAATACAGGAACAGTATCAAGAGGTCTAAAAGCAATTACACAGGAAAAGAAAAATGTAAAACAACATACAGTACCAATTAGAAATAAAACCGGTAAGATTATAGGAGTTTTAATAATAGAACAAGATCCAAGAAATATGGATGAAAATGAATCAGATATTCTTTTGAAACCAATATACAGTAAAATATTTGAAGAAATACCAGAAACCTTTGAACAGATAAATAAGAATATGGGTTTCATAATAGACAATATAGAAAGTCCAATTATAATATTTAATTCAAAAGGATTAGCCATATATGCTAACGATTTTGCAGAAAAATTGTATGAAAAAATAGGTTATGAGCAAGATATAATAGGTGTTAATTTTGATGAAATATCATTAAGTAATAATAAATTTAAATATTTTAAAGATGGAGATGTAGGAGAAGAGAATCTTATCAGTGAAATCAAAATCAAGAATCATTATTTAAAAGTCAAATACAATCTCATTATAGAAAAAGAAGGGTTAAAAGGTATAAATATGATAGTATTCGATGAAACTGAAAAAAAAGAAAAAGAGAGAGAATTAGTATTAAAATCAGTTGTTATTAAAGAAATACATCATAGAGTAAAAAATAATTTACAAACAATTGTAAGCCTTTTAAGATTACAATCTAGAAGAGTAGATGAACCATATATAAGAAAAGCCTTTAATGAGAGTATTAGTAGAATATCCAGCATATCTATAATTCATGAATTATTAGCTGAAGAAGGCATAGATGAAATATATATTAAAGATATACTGGACAGTTTAAGAGTTAATATGTTAAAATATATTGAAAACCCAGACTTAACAGTTAATATAGATTTAGTAGGTTCTAATTTTTATATTCATTCAGACAAATCCACCTCAATAGCTCTTATAGCAAATGAATTAATGCAAAATTCTATAGAGCATGGATTTAAGGGTAGAAAGCAAGGAAATATACTAATAAGTATAGAAGAGATTGATGAGTATATGCAAATGAAAATAATAGATGATGGTTTAGGTTTTAATGTTGAAGATAAGGGTAAATATAATTTAGGACTAAATATAGTGGAACAATTAGTTAAAGACAAATTAGATGGAGAATTATTGATTCATAGTGATGAGTTTGGAACAGAGGTCAAAGTTAAGATAAAAAAAGAATAAAAAATACAATGATGTATTTTAAATAGCGATGGAGCTAAAAACATATTCCGAAAATAGGAATGTGTTTTTAGCTCCATTTTTATTTTGAATATTGAAAGGGTGATGTTATGCAGGAAACAATGCTAAGTGTAGGAATTGATATTGGTACTTCTACAACTCAATTGGTATTTAGTGAAATTGTAGTTGACAATAGAGCCTCAATGGCATCTGTTCCAATGATAACTATAGTAGATAAAAAAGTTATATACAGAAGTGATATACATTTTACTCCACTATTATCAGATGTAGAAATAGATG
>JARIDA010000107.1 GCA_029257065.1 Tissierellaceae bacterium
TCTCTACTAGATCATCACCAGCTTTTATTATAGGTGTTCTTATTCCTCTTGATGTAGTGCCTACGGTTCTTACCATACAATACCTCCTAAATACATTATCTCAACATTTTACATTATATCATAAAAACAAGTCAATAACAGTTATTTTAAGTTTTTATTATTATATAATTACACTCCTTTTATCTGTTAATATATAGTTTACAGGAATATCATAACTTTCCTTTGGAACAGAGTCAATAAGTTGGAAATCATAGCATAAACTGATTTTAGGAATATTTTTTAAATCATGTAAAAACTTGTCATAATACCCTCCTCCATATCCAAGCCTATATCCAGTTTTATCAAACACTATGCCAGGAACTATAATTAGGTCTAATTTAGTTTTATCAAATACTCTAATAAATTCAGTTTTAGGAGTTAGTATATTATAAAATCCTAACTCCAATTCTTCCATAGAATATAGTTCGGATGGAATGAGTTTATTGTTTTTAGAATCTGTTATAGGAACAATAACTCTTTTACCATCTGACAAAATCTGATTTATAAGCCTATGAGTATCTATTTCACTATCAAAACTTATATAAATCATAATCTTGTTAGAATTCTTATAAATATTGGAATTTATGAATTTAGAAAAAATTATATTGTTTAGTTTTTTGATTTCTAAATTATTTAAAGAAGACCTTTTTTGGGAGTAATATTCCCTAAGTTCAGATTTATTCATAAAAAACACCTCTTTTGGTTTATTTATATCTCATTATATATTATAATGGATTAGTGGATATTTGTAAAAACCACAATTCTAAAGAAGATTCAAGAGGTGAAAACTTGATAAAATTTATAAATGTAACAAAGGAATATGAAAATGGAGTAGTAGCATTATCTAATATTAGGCTAAATATAAAAAAAGGGGAGTTTGTATTTGTAATTGGAGCCAGTGGAGCTGGTAAATCAACTTTAATGAAATTATTATTAAAGGAAGAAAATGTGACAGATGGAAAAATAATTTTAAATGGAATGGATATAACGGATATAAAAACTAGAAGAATTCCATATATAAGGCGTAATGTGGGAGTAGTTTTTCAAGATTTCAGATTATTACCTAATAAAACTGTTTTTGAAAATGTAGCATTTGCTATGGAAATATTAGGATCATCAGCAAAGGATATTAGAAGAAGAGTACCAATGGTGCTTAGTACTGTTGATTTAAGTAAAAAGGCTTCTAGCTATCCTAATCAACTATCAGGAGGAGAAAATCAAAGAGTTGCTATTGCAAGAGCAATAGTTAATAATCCTCCAGTGCTAATAGCAGATGAACCAACTGGAAATTTAGACCCAGAAACAGCAGGAGAAATAATGGAAGCATTAAGAGATATAAATGGAAGAGGAACAACAGTAATTATGGCCACCCATGCTAAGGATATAGTGGATGACATGCGTAAAAGGGTAATTGAAATTGAAAATGGCATTATAATTAGAGATGAAGAGAAGGGTGGATATGGAGATGAGATTCCGCATATTTAAGAACATGTTCAAACAAGGATTTGAAGGAATCTGGAGAAATAGGGGAATGGGATTAGCGTCAGTAACTTCCATTTCGGCAGTATTATTAATATTAGGAATCATCCTAATATTAATTCTAAGTATAAATAATTTGGTAGTAGAAACTAAGACAAAATTTGATAGTATTCAGATATATTTAGAAGATGATATTAAAATTGGTCAAATAGATAGCATAGAAAATGCTTTAAAGCGAAATAAAAAGATTAACGCATATGAATTCGAATCAGATCAAGAAGCTTTAGATAATATGAAAGAAGATTGGGGAGAAGAGAGTTATCTTCTAGACGGATTAGAAATGGATAATCCTTTGCCAAATTCATTTATTGTAAAACTCAATGATATTGAGTATGCAGATGAAGTTGTAGCAGAAATGGAAAACTTTGATGGTGTGGAAGGTGTTCCTTATTATAAAGATATTATTGACAAGCTAATGGGTATTGCTAATTATATTCGAATAGGTGGTATTATTATAATAGCAATATTAATATTTGTTTCTGTATTTATAATCTCAAATACAATTAAGCTTACTGTAGCTTCAAGAAAAAGAGAAATAAATATAATGAAATATGTGGGAGCGACTAATGGATATATAAGAGGACCTTTTATAATAGAGGGAGTTCTATTTGGATTAATAGCTGCAATTATTTCTGTAACAATTATTAATTTTGGATATGAATATCTTTTTAGTATAACAAATGATATGCTGTATGTAGCATTATCAGTTCATTTGGTTCCACCAGCAGCAGTGTTTGCGGATATAGCAATAATATTCACAGCTATAGGGGTTGGAATAGGTGCTTTAGGCAGTATATTTTCACTGAGAAAATATTTAAATGTATAGACTTATAAGGGGGAATATATTTTGAGTAAGAAGGATAAATTTGCTAGAATTTGCATAGGATTAGTATTTTTAATGTTATTTACAATAACAGCACCAAGTGTTGCTTCTAGTGTAGACAGTTTAAGAGAAAAACAAAAGAATTTAGATGTACAGAAAAAACAGATAAAAGAAAATGTAAATGAAAAGAAAAAAGAAGTAAATCAACTTTCAACTGAAATAGAAGTGTTAGACAGGCAAATGGAAGAAGCGGGAATAGATTTAACAAAAGTTGAAGATAAAATCTCGGAAATTGAAGAAATAATAGAGAAAACGGAAGAGGAATTAGATGAGGCAGAAAAGAATTTAGATGAAAAGCAAGAGTTATTTAACGATAGACTTAGGGTAATGTATAAATCAGGAGAAGTAGGTTACTTAGAAATATTACTATCATCCTCTGATATAAAAGATTTCTTTGCTAGAAGAGATATGTTAAAAGCCATAGCAGAATATGATACGGATTTAATCGCTTATATGAAAGATCAAAGAAATACTATAGAAGTCAAAAAAATAGAGCTTGAAACACAAAAAGCTAAGGTAGAAGAATCTAAAAGAGAATTAGAAATAAAGCGAAAAGAGTTAGAATTAGCTGCAAGAGAAAAACAAGAATTAATGTTAAGTGCAGAATCAGAGATGAAGACCTTAGAAGCAGAACATGATAAGTTCGAAAAACTATCAAGAGATATAAGTTCACAAATACAAAGTCTTATGGACACAAGTGTGGAATATACAGGTGGAGTAATGTCTTGGCCTGTACCAGGACATTCTAGAATAAGTTCCCCATATGGAACTAGAATTCATCCTATTTTTAAAACTAGAAAATTTCACTCAGGAATTGATATACCAGCACCAATGGGAACTGCCATAAAAGCAGCTGAAGGTGGAAGGGTAATAAGTTCAGGAACTATGGGGGGATACGGTAGGACAGTTATGATTGATCATGGAGGAGGAATAGTTACACTCTATGCACATAATTCACAATTAAATGTGTCAGTTGGACAAAATGTAAGTAAAGGTCAGACCATTGCAAGGGCAGGAAGTACAGGCTATTCAACTGGACCACATTTACATTTTGAAGTGAGAAAAAATGGGTCTTATGTTAATCCATTGCCATGGGTAAGAGGAAATTAATCCTCTTACTTTTATATGTAAAATAATATTAGCAATATGGAGGTAAAGGATGAGAAATAAAAACACAAAAAAGAAATTCATAACAATATTGATTATTACAAATATACTTACCTTTATCTTAAGTAATTTTATAAGTTTAAGATTGAATCCTATATCATTGGTATCTGGAGAATTTAATGAAAAATATTCTAGATATTCCAAGGTGGCAGAAATTGAGAAATATATAAAAAATAATTATTTAAGAGATGTAAATGATGAAGATCTGTTAAGTGGACAATTAAAAGGATTAGTAGCTTCTTTAGAAGATCCTTATTCAGCATATTTAACAGAGGAAGAGTTTAATTCACTTTTAGAACAAACCAGTGGATCTTTTGGAGGGATAGGAGTTGTAGTAACTCCAGGAGAAGACAATCTTATAACAGTGGTTTCACCTGTAGAAGATACACCAGGAGAAAGAGCTGGAATAATAACAGGAGATAAAATTGTAAGGGTTAATGGAAAAGAATTTACCAGTGAAACAATGGATGAAGCAGTAAAAGAAATGAAAGGTGAACCTGGAACAGAAGTAAAAATAGATATAGTAAGAAAAACAGATGAATCAAATGTAGAAGAATTAAAATTAAATATTAAAAGAGAAGAAATTCGTGTAAAGACTGTTAAATCAAATAGATTAGAAGAAGATATAGGATATATAAGTTTATCTTCTTTTGATGAAAAAACATATATTGATTTCAAGAAAGAATTGGATATATTTAGTGAAAGTGGAATAAAAGGATTAATTTTAGATTTAAGAAACAATCCAGGTGGGTTATTAAATGTAGCAGCAGAAATTACGGATGAATTCTTAGGAGAAGGTGACATAGTTTATACAGAGACGAAAAATGGGAATAGGGAATATTTAAAATCTGATAAAGGAAAAGTTGAATATCCTCTAGTAGTTCTTGTTAATGAAGGATCAGCCTCAGCCTCAGAAATCTTAGCGGGAGCTATAAAAGATAGGGATAGAGGAAAAATAATAGGGATGAAAACATTTGGGAAAGGTGTTGTTCAAGTATTACAAGATTTACCAGATGGATCCGGACTTAAGCTTACGGTTTCAGAATATTTTACACCAAAGGGAATAAATATTCATGGAATAGGAATAGAACCTAATGTAAAAGTAGAAAATGAGGGAGGGTTCACCAATATAGGACCTGAAAATTTAGAAGATGATATGCAGTTAAAAAAAGCAATAGAAGTGCTAAAAAAAGATATAAGAACTAAAAAGTAATATATAATAAAAAGCTCTTAACCCCATGGGATTAAGAGCTTTTTTTAATGAATATCTTCAATTGAATCCACTAAATATGTTAAGTGTTTATATCTATGTTCAAATGGTAAATCAATATTTAAATAGAATAAATCATGATTTTTATTATAAAACACCCTATTACTAATAGAGCAAGAGATAAACTCAGTCTCCACCTTTCCAGGAGTTTCATTAAGTATATCTTTTAAAGAAAGTTTGGATAATATATAGTAATTATAATTATCCTTTTTTTCAGTAAAACTTATATCTTCCTTTGATAAAACTTGAAAGTTTTCTATATATCCTTCCATTGAATAAAGATTTTTCCGTTTATTTAAACTATATATATTTAAATAATTTGTATCACTATCTTCATTATCCTGTAGATATATAAAATTATTCTCATCTATAAATTCTGGATTAAATCCATTAGTAAGATAGTCTAAAGACTTGAAATCCTTTGTAAAGTATATTCTTTTATTCAAAGTTTTTCCGATTTTCTCAGTAAATATATAATTACCATTTTTATAACTCAAATTGTGAATCTGAGTATTTATTTGAATACAGTCAGATATTTCGTCATTTTCAACATTATATTGACATATTTTTGTTTTACTATCTTTTCTCTCTAAAAGAACTAACTGATTAGAACTTTTCCATAGATTGAAATCAGGTGAAAAACTCTCTGATAGAGTAACTTTTAAAGATTTTTTAGTCTTTTTTGGTATTAAATATAAATTAGAACTATTATCACAACTTTCAATTAAAGAGATATATGATAAATCAGGACTAAATTGGGTAGAATTAATAGTGTGATCAGAAGTGAATATGAGTTCACTTTCTTTACTATTAATATCATAAATCCAAAGTTCTTCTTTAGCATTCTTATCTTTGCTAGCTTCTAAGAACTTTTTATATAAAATAAAATTATCAGTTTCAATATTAACTATTAAACCATTATCTATGGGATTAGAAATAAGTGTTTTATCAGAATCTAAAATACTTCCATCCATAGCATTGATTTTAGCAGAAAATTTCACAAGCGGTAAATCAGGTGTAGATCTATCAAAAATTGCTGAATAATTAATAATCCAAACCAAAGATTCATCTTGTTTAACCAGCTGAATATCTGGTGAAATATTTGCTTTAAGCTTAAAGTGAGATTCAACTTTACTAATAGCATCATTCATATCCAATTTAATATCTAATAAATGACCATTATCATTAATTATTTCAAAGGAATAATTTTCCAACGGCATATCAAATAAAGATTTATCCACATTTATTAGAGCTTGGGGTACAGCTAATTGAAGATTATCCTCAGAATATAAACTGTTAACATGTATTTTAATATTATTATTATCCTTTGTGATATCTTTTATATTAAGACCAGAAGATTCCATAATACCCAATGAGACTAATATTTTGAAATCCTCATTTAATTCTAAGTCAGAGTGATTAGAAATTATTTCCACATGGGGATCTTTTAATTGATAAGAATGGGATAGTTTAATGTCTTCAATATTAAAATCTATATCTTCAATATTATTTATATTTACCTTACCAGGTGCACAAGAGATTAAGAAAATAAAAATAAATAAACTTGAAAACAAAAGTTTTCTTTTCATGCAGTTACCTCCTCGTCTTTTAATTTTACTATATTTAAATATAATGTCAATAGAGGTATATTTGCTAAGAAGGAAATATATTGTATAATTAAATGTCAATATGTATATTCTTTAAAGAGAGGTAGATTATGAATAAATTTAAAATAGAATCAAATTTCAAGCCTACGGGAGATCAACCTGAGGCTATAAAACAGTTAACAAAAGGAATTAGAGATGATTTAAAACATCAAATACTTGTAGGAGTTACAGGCTCTGGAAAAACTTTTACAATGGCTAATATAATAGAAGAAGTTCAAAAACCAACTTTGGTAATAGCTCATAATAAAACATTAGCTTATCAATTAGCTTCTGAGTTTAAAGAGTTTTTTCCTGATAATGCGGTCGAATACTTTGTTAGTTATTATGACTACTATCAACCAGAAGCATATGTTCCTCAGTCAGACACATATATAGAAAAAGATGCATCTATAAATGAGGAAATAGATAAATTACGACATTCAGCAACAGCATCATTGTATGAAAGAAATGATGTTATAATAGTAGCATCTGTATCTTGTATATATGGTTTAGGGGATCCAATAGATTATGAAAATTTAGTACTTTCCATAAGACCTGGAATGATAAAAGATAGAGATGCTGTTATGAAGAAATTAGTAGATATACAATATGTTAGAAATGATATAAATTTTGAACGTGGAACCTTTAGAGTTAGGGGCGATATATTAGAAATATTTCCAGCAGGATCCAGTGAGAATACAATAAGAGTTGAGTTTTTTGGAGATGAAATAGACAGAATAGTAGAGGTAAACTATTTAACTGGAGAAATTATAGGACTTAGAAATCATGTGTCTATATTTCCAGCATCTCACTTTGCAACAACTGATGATAAGATAGAAAGAGCAATAGAGACAATAAGAGCGGAACTTGAAGAGAGGTTAAAAGAATTAAGGGATCAGGATAAACTTTTAGAGGCTCAAAGATTAGAACAAAGAACTAGATATGATCTAGAAATGTTAGAAGAGATGGGTTTTTGTCAAGGAATTGAAAATTATTCAAGACATTTAAGTAATAGAGAAGCAGGTTCTAGACCTTTTACTCTAATAGATTATTTTCCAGAGGACTTTTTAATTATTGTGGATGAATCTCATGCTACAATACCACAAATAAGGGGTATGTATAATGGAGATAGGGCTAGAAAACAGAATTTAGTTGACTATGGATTTAGATTGCCATCAGCTCTGGACAATAGACCGCTTCAATTTACTGAATTTGAGTCACTAATAAATCAAATACTCTATGTTTCAGCAACCCCAGGTCCTTATGAATATGAGCATACAGAAAATACAGTGGAGCAAATAATAAGGCCGACTGGATTATTAGATCCTAATATAGAGGTAAGAGAGACGAAAAATCAAATAGATGATTTAATATCAGAGATAACCAAAGTAACTGAAAGAGATGAAAGAGTTTTGGTTACAACTCTTACCAAGGTTATGGCAGAGGATTTAACTAGTTATTTTAAGGAAATTGGAATTAAAGTCACATATTTACACTCGGATATTAAGACTATTGAGAGAATGGAGATAATTAGAGATTTAAGATTAGGAAAATATGACGTTTTAGTTGGGATTAATCTTCTAAGAGAAGGACTTGATTTACCAGAAGTATCCTTAGTTGCCATATTAGATGCGGATAAGGAAGGTTTTCTAAGATCAAGAACATCTCTAATGCAAACATCAGGACGTTCAGCCAGAAATCTCCAAGGTCGAGTAATTATGTATGGAGATAAAATAACAGATTCTATGCAGCATACAATAGAGGAAACTTATAGAAGAAGAAAAATTCAGGATGACTATAATATAAGGAACAATATAACTCCAAAAACTATAAGCAAGGAGATAAGAGATATTATAGAAGCTACTATGGTAGCAGAAGACAGTATAAGTTATGATGATGATTATACTTCAGAAGAAATATTAGCAATGATAGATGGATTAGAAGGAGTAATGTTGAAAGCAGCTGAAAGTTTAAATTTTGAAAAAGCAGCTGAAATAAGAGATAGAATAATAGCTTTAAGGAAAAAAATCTAAAGTAGAGGTGTTTAGATGATTCAAGATGAAATAATAATAAAGGGAGCTAGGGAAAATAATCTTAAGGATTTTGACCTGATAATTCCTAGAAATAAATTTGTTGTGATAACTGGGCTTTCAGGTTCAGGGAAATCATCACTGGCCTTTGATACAGTTTACGCAGAGGGACAAAGAAGATATGTGGAAAGTTTATCTAGTTATGCAAGACAGTTTTTAGGCCAAATGGACAAACCTAATGTTGAATATATAGAAGGATTATCCCCTTCTATATCAATAGATCAAAAAACAACATCAAGAAATCCAAGATCAACAGTTGGAACAGTTACAGAAATATATGATTATTTAAGACTCCTATATGCAAGAATAGGAGTACCTTATTGCCCAGTTTGTGGAAAAAGAATAACTAGTCAAACAGTTCAACAGATGGTTGATAATATAATGAAGGGGGATGAGGGGACCAGAATCCAAGTTCTGTCTCCTTTAGTAAGGGGAAGAAAGGGAACTCATGCAGATGTTTTAAATCAGGTTAAGAGAGAGGGTTTTGTAAGAGTAATCGTCAATGGAGAAATGTATGATATTTCTGAGGACATAAAACTAGATAGAAATCTGGATCATTCTATTGAATTAGTGGTAGATAGATTGATAATAAGAGAAGGAATAGAAGATAGATTATCTGATTCCCTAGAAACTGCTCTTCAAATGTCTGAGGGATTAGTTGTAATAGATTATATTGAAGAAGAAAAACAAGTAACTTATAGTGAGAACTTAGCTTGTATAGATTGTAATATTGCTATAGAAGAAATGTCCACAAGAATGTTTTCGTTTAATAGTCCTTTTGGAATGTGTACAACATGTGAAGGTCTAGGATTTCACAAGGAAGTTGATCCTGACTTGTTAATACCAAATAAGGATTTAAGTATAAATGAAGGAGGAATAGCTCCCTATTCAAATTCAGCTAAGGACACTTATTACTATCAAGTAATAACAACTTTAGCAGATGATCATGGTTTTTCAATGGACGAACCACTTAAAAAGGCTCCAAAGAAATTTTTAAAAGAATTATTGTATGGAACAAAGGGAGAAATAGAATTTGAATTTTTATCGCAATATGATAAATCGGGAAACAAAAAGGAATACAGAGGGAAATTTGAAGGTATAATACCTAACTTT
>JARIDA010000108.1 GCA_029257065.1 Tissierellaceae bacterium
AAAAGTTCTTGTTTTTTAAATCTTTTATCATATCTTCATACTTTTTAACAGAACTCTCATTTTCTAAATTATAATTCACATCACTTGTGTATAATAAAGCAAAAACTAAATCCGAATCTTGACTTAAAATATCATATGGTACTGGTATATCTGATCCATAATTTAAGTTCTTCCATTCAGTATTAGTATATCTATGAATAGATGCAAGACTTTCAATTTCATTTATTTTAGAACTTATTACCAATGCATTCTTGTCTTTGCTAATTTCAAACTCCCCATCCCAGGAACTTGGAAAAGTTATACTAAAGCCATATTCATCAAAGTATATAGGCTTATCGCTCAACCTCTTAAAAGACCCTAATGATCTTTCTGCTTCTTTATATATTTTTTTATAAGATTCTATTGTCTCGGGGAAAAATTGAAAATCCCTTCCAAAGTCTGTCTCAATATATATTCCGTCAATATAATCTAATAATACATCCTCATATGGTACTGTTATAAAAACAGGTGACTTCTCTGCTCTAATCTTTAGTACTGGTCCAAAATTCTCTATTCCTTGTTCTTTAAACATCTCATATGAAGCCCTATCATATACATTTAAATTACCCTCTTTGGTTTCTAAAATAGCTTCTTCTTTCCAAGAGTTAGGGAAATTCAAAGTGTAATTGTACTCTTTGTTTGTATAAATAAAAGTATCTTTTAAATCTGTTTCTGCTGTATATTTACCTACTATTGCTATTTTATTTTTTTGATCCCAATTCACATTTTGTGACAATATTTCTGCTACTGCTCTTAAGGGTATGAAAGTTCTTTCCTCATCTATAAAGCTCTTTTCATCTAAGATAAGTTTTGTACCATTTAAATAAACTTCTTCCATACCAACTGGTATTAATATAGTTGTTTTTGAGTTAGTAAGTTTTGCTGTTCTTTGTGATTCTATCCACTCCACTTTAAAATCTAATGCTTCAGCGAAATGTCTTATTGGTATATAGGTTCTATTTTCTCTTAATATTGGGTCTACATCCATATTTAAATGTTTTCCCTTTATTATCACATCTATTGATGACTTCTCTTCTGCCTGAGACACTTGTGGTACATTTAAAACTAACATTGTTAATATAAAGGTTAAAATAATAGATATTAACTTTTTCATATTGATCGCACCTCCTATTTTCATATATGCAACTATTCTATAATATTATAATTACACTTTTATGAATTTAAATCTATATGACAATATCCTCCAGGATTCTTCTCTAAATAATCCTGATGATATTCTTCTGCTCTATAGTATATCTCCAATGGTTTTATCTCTGTAACTATAGGTTTTTTATATTTTTTCTCTTGTTCTTTAAGAGTTTTATTAATAATATTTAAATCTTCTTCATCTGTATAGTAGATTCCTGTTCTATATTGACTTCCAATATCTCCTCCCTGTCTATTTAAAAGAGTAGGGTCTATTATATTCCAAAATTTATTTAATATTTCTTCTAATGTGATAATTTTTTCATCATATTTTACATATGTGGTTTCCACATGTCCAGTTTTACCTGTACAAACTTGTTCATAAGTTGGATCTTCTTTTGTTCCATTGGCATAACCCACACTGGTTTCAACAACTCCTTCTATTTGAGACATATATGCATCCACACCCCAAAAGCATCCTCCCGCTAAATATATTTCTTTCATTTTGTTACCTCCTTTAAATTTATTAGTCGTTAACTGAAAATTAAAGTTCTCTTTCTCCAAATCACTTGTCATTTCCTTATATCTTTTTACTGATTTCTCATCCTCCAATTCATAATTTACATCTCCAGGATAAATCAAAAGGATAATGAATTCTGGGTTTTCTTCTAATACTTGATAGGGAACTGGAATATCCTCGTCACGATTTAAATCTTCCCATTCTGCAATAGTATATTTATGAATATAGGCAAGTGTTCCAATCTTATTTACCTCAGAAGATATGACTAAACCCTTGTCATATGGATTAATCTCAAATTCTCCACTCCAACTTTCAGGAAACTCTATACTAAAAGCATAATCCTCATTTACATATAAGGAATCTTCTTCTGTTTTAGTACATGCGGATATCGTAACTGTAATTAATCCTAAAAAAATCATAATTAAAACTAGATAATATGGATTCTTTTTACTAAGCATTTAAATTTCCCTCTTTTCCATATATATTTCTAATAATAAAACCCAGCCTAAATCTTCTGATTTAGACTGGGTCAATTATCTATATTTAGATTACCATTTATAATCTTTTACTTGTTTTTCCGCTTCTTCTTTAGTGATTCCATATCTTTCCTGGATTTTTCCTGCTAATATTTTGGAGTCGCCTTTAATAACATCTAGGTCATCATCAGTTAATTTCCCCCATTGTTTCTGAACTCCACCTTTTAATTGGTCCCATTTACCTTTTAAAGTTTCTTTATTCATTTTAACTCCTCCTTAAAACTAAGATTAATAACTTAGTTAATACTTACCCAGAATAAAAAACTTTCAAACATTTTTATTATTTATTTTATTAATTTATAATTCCATTTCCAGTAAAGTTGGAGTATGGTCCTGTCTTTCTCCAGAATCTACTATATCTGATTTCTTAACCTTATCAGCCAATCTATCACTTACTAACCAATAATCTATTCTCCATCCTGAATTATTAATTTTACTTGTCTTTACTATTTGTGTCCACCAAGTGTAAATGCCTTCCACATCTCCATGCATATGTCTGAAAGTATCTGTAAAACCCTTATTCAATAAATTTGTAAATCCTTCACGCTCTTCTTCTGTAAATCCTGCTGATTTACGATTATTCTGTGGATTTGCTAAGTCAATTTCCTTGTGAGCTACATTATAGTCTCCTGTTGCGATAACTGGTTTTTCTTTATCTAAACTTTGAAGATATTCAGCATATTTTTTATCCCAAATTTGTCTCTCTTCTAATCTATCTAATTTAGATCCTGCATTTGGAGTATATACTTGTGTCAAATAGAATTCTCCAAAATCCAAAGTAATAATTCTACCCTCTAAGTCCATTGTGTCTGGAGCACCTATATGAGGATATGAAACTTCTGGAGAATACTTTTCTTTGTATAGGAACATAGTTCCAGAATAGCCTTTTCTAGCTGGTTCCTCTGAACTCCTCCACACATATGAATAACCTTCAAAATATTCCCCTAAAAGTTTTATATGTTTTTTACTAGGACCTTTTTCTGGTAATTTAGTCTCCTGAAGAGCAATCACATCTGGATCCTTTTCTAAAATTGTATCAATTACCTCTCTTGAAAGCTTTGCCCTATTTGAATCGCTTGTTAATGCTGCATTTAATGAATCAATATTCCATGAAATAAATCTCAAATTTTTCCTCCTTATAATTAAACAAATAATATCTAATTCTTGTCACTACTATCTAATTACCCATTATACAATAAGTCTATCCGTGAACTACTCCTACCTTCGTTACTTTTAGAGGTAGGAGCTTCTAACTCCTTTATTAGCAAGTTAGATTTACAAAACATCTTAGCGTTTAAGATTTCTCTCTTACAATCAAGATACTAATAGTTTTGTAGGATTAGACACATATCCATTATCCCTCGCTAGATCTACTAGTCTGGGAGTACATTTGTCCTTTATATGCTTCCTTAGGATATTTAACGAGCCATTTATGTCGGCATTAATTAATATACCATCTTTCGATTTATACAGGCCTCTAGTTACCCGCTTCCCAAGATATGTTTTACTTTTCTTTATAGGTTCTAAATCTAGACTTGAAGTTAATGACGTATATTCTTCTGTTACCGTTACAACTTCTATACCTTTAAGTCTAGCCTTATATTTAATTTGGTCAACTAATCTGGCTATAGGTATCTGAACAAAGCTTTTAATCTTATTTTTATACTTTATGTTCTTTAAGTCACCTAAGACTATTTTGTTACATTTGTTATTAATAGCTAACTCTATAACCTTGTAGCTGGTCTTATGAATATAATCAGTCACATAATTGTCCCTTTGATTGTATAAAGTATTAATTCTTTTTGTAGATTTATGCCTACTGCTATCCTTAAGTCTTTTCATATTTAAACTGCTGAGTTTAGATATTTCTTTGTTAAAATAACTATTTTTTGACTTAATACGTTTGCCATCAATTATTATTTGCTGACCATTGTTTAGAAAAGTAATTGCGCATAGATTATTTAAACCTATATCTATTGCCATGGTATCTGTATAACTATCATCTAGAATACATTCTTCTTCCTTATAGATGAATATTAAATACCAACTCTTTTTAAAATTATCCCATGCCAATCTAATTTGTTGTATTCTATCCATATTTATATGCTTTTGAACCTGTGTTGGAAGTTCAAAATTTAAGCTATTCACATTAAATTTGGATTGTACCTTTTTAGTTAGGGACAACTTTATTAAACCATCAATTTCTCTAATTGCTAGATTGGTAAATATAACTTCATTTTTATTATTGTTAGTATTCTTGTATTGGGGTGGTCTAGGTTGTCCCTTATACTTATGAGGACTTTCTTTATAGTTTTTATTAGCATTAAAATAGGCTTTCCAGTTCTGACTTAACACTTTAAGAGCTTGTTGGTAATTATGAGAATGTAAATATTCATTATGCCAGTTACTTTTAAATTGCTTTTCCATCTTATAATAGTCGCTGCTACTACCATTATGCAACTCATAATTTGCAATATTATACAGCTTACTAGTATGAAAAGATAGCTCATTTATTATTATCTCTTGCTTATCATTAAGTTTTGGATAGTATTTAAACGATAGTTTCATATTTCCACCTCCTTATCCTATAATGCTAGAATATCACTTTATACGATTATAGCCAACTCATTTGATTTACATAATTCATCCTCCACCTATGCTACTACTTAGAGGTGGAGGTTTTCTTATGCTAACCTTGATAAATGAATTTAATATATTATTTTGTTTAATTAACTCTATTCCGTGGTATAAATAGAATATATATAAGAATATGGAAGATTTCATATTGATTTAATATGTAAGGGAGGAGTTTACAATGCTAAACTGGACAGTTACTTTTATTGTAATAGCAGTAATAGCCGGTATCTTAGGTTTTAGTGGAATTGCAGGGGCAGCTACTCAGATTGCAAAGATAATATTTGTACTATTTTTAATAATGTTTGTACTATCTTTGCTATTCTAATATAGAATATAAAAAAACCGATAAAGAATCCTTTATCGGTTTTTATTTATTTTATGTTATTTTACTTTTATTTTTATTTTTTTAATATTTATGAAGTATTGGAGAAACTCTTTTATAAAGCAATAAGGTCACCGCAGATACTACTAGTCCTTTTAATAAATTAAAGGGAACTACTGCATAGAGTATTAAAGTCTTATAGTCCACTACAAAAGTATTTACTGAAGCAGCCATTTCTACTATTTTATCCAAAGGTATCATTACCTTAGAATACAATGGAAAAACTATAAAGTAATTACTTAAGGATGCAACCAAGGTCATTAATACTATTCCTATTCCTAAACCTATTACTGCATGAAGATAGTCTTTTTTCTTATAGTAGATAAATCCTGCTGAATAGACAAATACTGAACCCACTATAAAATTTGAAAGCTCACCTACTCCTCCAGTTGCAGTTCCTTCAATCAATAAACTTAAAATATTTTTAAGAAACTGTATTATCACTCCTGCCATTGGTCCCATTGCAAAAGCACCAATTAATCCTGGCATATCTGATATATCCAACTTTAAAAATGGTGGTGCAAAACCTACCGAAAGATCAAAAAACATTAATATCATCCCTATTGCACCTAGAACTGATATTTTTACTAAATTCCTCGTTGTTAACTCTTCTCTACTTAATGTGTACATAAATAAAATCCCTCCCAATTATTATTTTTGGGATTAAAAAAACCCCAAAGAAAGGATCTTAGGGGTTTAAAACAAACGTAATTAAACGTATCTCTTCTCACATCCAGACTATACTGTCGGTCTTGGAATTTCACCAAAGTCAACTGATAAACAGCTCGCGGACTTTACCGCCGGTGAGGAATCACACCTCCCCCTGAAGATCTACCTTGTTTAAATTATAACACACTTTTACATATTATTCAAGATATTTTGTTTTTATTATAAATTAAGCTCTATTTCATATTCTAAAGGTTTTTGCTTAAATAGATATTCTCCTTTTCTAATTGAAGCTAATACTGATGAACGATTTCTTATTACATCAAATGGACTATTTCCATCTAAAACGATAAAATTAGCATCATTTCCTATTTCCAAACCATATCTATCTTGAATATTCAAGCAACTAGCACCATTATATGTGATTAAATCTAAATCCTTTTCTATCTCTTCTGGTGACATGATTTGAGCTAGATGAATTCCATTATCTAAAATATTCATCATATTTCCATTGCCCATTGGATACCATGGGTCATTTATTGAATCCTGTGCAAATGCCACATTGATTCCCATTTCCATAAATTCCTTTACTCTAGTTAATCCACGACGTTTAGGATAAGTGTCCTGTCTACCTTGCAGATATGCATTTTCTGTTGGACAAGAGATGAAATTCATCTTACTTTTTTTAAATAAATCCATCATTCTATATGCATATGAATCGTCTGCAGATCCAAAGGAACAAGTGTGACTGGCTGTTGTTCTCTCACCATAGTTTTCCATAAGTACTAGAGCATTTAACAGTTCCACAAAACGGGAATGAGGATCATCTGTTTCATCACAATGAACATCTATTAACTTATCATATTTCAAGGCCAAATTAACAATATCATGAATCGATTTTTCTCCAAATTCTCTAGCCGGTTCATAATGTGGTATTCCTCCAACCACATCTGCACCCATTTTAAGAGCTTCTTCTACTAATTTTACACCACCCTTATATGTGTACATTCCCTCCTGTGGAAATGCTACAATTTGAATTTCAATACTTTCCTTAAGTTCTTCTCTTAATTCTAACATGGCTTTTAATGCTGTAAATTTAGGATCTGTAACATCTATATGGGTACGAATATATTGAACTCCTTGAGAAACTTCATCTTTAATAGCTTTAAGAGCTAATTTCTTAACCCCTTCTATAGTTAAATTTTCTTTGAATTTAGGCCACATTTCAATAGCCTCAAAAAGTGTTCCTGACCCAGCTCCTTTTTCCCCCATCTCAGACAAGGTATAAACATAATCTAAATGTAAATGAGGATCTACATATGGTGGAATAACTAGTTTTCCATCTAAATCAATAGTTTCCTCAGCAGGTCCTAAATCTTTACCAATAGCTTTTATCTTTCCATTTTCTACTAATATTTCATCTGCCTCTTTATTTTTATAAATAACTGCATTTGTGAATTTTTTCATAAAAACCTCCTTATATTGATTTTTTATTATATCATATTAATTTAAAATTTAATCTTAGTTACCCTAATTATTTTTGATATAATTACATGTATTATAACCAATGGCAAATAGACTATGATTGCAATAATCATTATTATTTCATAAGCAAGATTACTTCTTTCATCTATTTCTTCTTTTCCTTTAAATCTACTAATAAGAGATCCTATTGGAATTCCTGATGCATTACCAAACATTATCATTCTAGTTGTTCCAAGAATGGCCTCTGCTTTTCTATTTCCATATATCTCCACTATCCTATTCCAAGACTCCTTTGATGGTTTTCCTCTGTTATCAGCATAATGTTGAGCGAATAGTACACCTGAAATTTCATCTTCTGGTACATGGTCCATTACTCCTTTTAGCATGTCTTGAATTTCTCTATCAGACATACCTGCTTCCAGTGCCATCTTAGTATGTGCATAGGAGCAAAAAGAACATCCATTTACCTCTGTCACGGCCAACATAATTCGTTCAATAAATTCCTCACTTAATAAACCATTCTTTTTACCCTTTATAAAGTCAGATAGAGAAAAAATAGCTAAATAATATATTCTATAAAATTCTCCTACTGAGAATAATTTCCTTCCAAATCCATCTTTCACTAATAATTTCAACTCCTCATATTTATTCCCTTATTATTTATCCTTTAATAATTCGATTTGGGAAATATGGAATATTTATTTCTTACAAATATAATTACACTGGATAATAAGAAGACTATTATTCCAAATATTAAAACTCCTTGAATAACAGTTCCTATTTCTGAAACTATTTCTCCTCTAGAATATGCACTATATATACCAAAGAAAGCCCAGGCTAAACTTATTGGTATTATTGCATTTTTATATCTACTCAAATAAAATAGTATAAATCCTATTGCTAAAAACAATACTGCTATTGTCCATATGGATTCAGATATGCCAAATCCATTCCAATCTATTTTTACTAAAAATACAGATATATTTAATATACTGGCAATAAATACCCAACCTGCATAAAGGCTAAAACTGATTCCTGCTAAAGTGGAATTGAATTTCTCCCTATTATTATAGATTCTTTCAACTATTATCATCAATGAAAATAACATTCCCAATAGCAATATAGTGGACACACCAATCATTTCATAGGAAAATGAAATAATCCAAGCTATATTAAATATTGAACTAAGCCAGAATAAAGGTGATATCCTCAATACCAATCCACCAACCCCTCCATTCCTTCTATTTATAAAAAAATAAATCAATGTGATCATTAAAAGGGTGTATATAACTCCCCAAATCGAAAAGGCAAAGCCTGCTGGAGTTATTTTCGTACTGTATTTCGCTGAAATCTCTGCCTGACCTTTTCCATTAAAAAATCCTGCTGCTCCTAAATAATTGACCACTAAAGTCAATATAAAAATCAGGAAATTTATTATTGTCCAATTTCTAATCTTATCCATTCTATCATTCATTATAGAACCTCCTCTTTAATATCTCTTCCATATTATTACCCCCTTATACTCAATGTATTCTGATTTTCCACACTATTAAGGTAATTAATAGTTAAGATGATATACATATATAAAGGAGTAGAATATTTCGAATAAAATAAAATATAAAAGCCAATTAGGATTTCCTAATTGACTTTTTCAATGTATAAAAACTTATTCCTAAAATAATCGAATTATATATTATAAGATTATTAAAACTATTATTTGTAAATATTGAAAATAATATTACTATAACTGAAAAAACAATTTGAGAATATCTGATTCTTTTTTTATCTACTCGATTTCTCTGGTCTCCAAAAACTGAATCTACATCTATAAAATTAATTAATAATATTAATGTGATAAATATTATTGATAAAAATACCGTAAATATATTTAGAATTCTTATCTCACTTATATGTATATATTTATAATATATTATTTCTAATACTATTATTATTAAAGACATTATACAAACGGATTTGTAAGTTTTAACTCTTCCCTTTATCCCTTCAATTCTTTTAATCAATATAATTGATATTAAGAATGTAATCATATAAATACTATTTTTCATACTTATAGATAAAAATAAAGCCAATCCAAATATAGATAATATATCAATAACCGTTACTTTTTTTCCTGTTATTCCACTTATAAGTCTTAAAGTTAATAGGATATAAAAAACTTCTAAGAGTTTTATCTCTTTAAAGAAAAATAGATTTATAGAACTAAAAGCAATACATATAAATGCTGATAAATCATGTTTTGGATCCACTTCTCTTGCCAATGCCCATGTTAAAAAAGTTCCCATTCCAATAGATAGACCTGATGAAAAGTCTTTAGTTATAATACCTCCAATAGAGGCAACTAATATTGAAATTATTGTAATCCATTTATTTGTTTTATAATTCATATCTATTTTTCTTCCTAAAGTAAACATAACTCCTCCTATACTATTATGCATTCCAGATAAGCCTCTCTTGAACTAATCTTAATAATTGGTCCACTATTATGGCAAGTAATGTTACAGGTATTGAACCTTCTAATATTAAAACCATATCAAATGTTCTAACTCCATTTACAACCAATACACCAAGGCCACCTGCCCCAACTGCTGCAGTTAAAGTGGCTGCACTAATATTTATAACTAGTGAAGTTCTAATTCCACCTAGAATTACATTTAAAGCCAAGGGAATTTTTACTTTAGTATATATTTGAAATTCTGTCATTCCCATACCCCTAGCAGCATCTACCATTTCCTCTGGCACTTCTTCAATGCCTATTACAACATTATATATAATGGGCATTAAAGCATATATTACAAGAGCTATTATAGCCCCTTTTATTCCATATCCCAGTATAGGTACTGCGAGTGCTAATAGTGCTGGAGAAGGAAAGGCCTGCCCAAAACTTGCTATTTTCAATAGAAGTGGTTTAAATTCCTCTCCATAGGACGTGGTTACAAATATTCCTAAACTCACTCCAATAAATATGGCAATTGAACTGGATAGGATTACCATCCATATATGTTCAATAAAATATACTAAAAGTGGTGTTCTAGAACCTTCAGAACTTTTTGATGTAAATAGGGCATTCAATATCTTTTCGAATTCTTTAGAATACCAGATTAATAAAATCAAAATTATTGATAATAAAATTGGAACTATTAAACTAGCTCCAATACTTCTTTTACTATTTTTCATCCATATCACTTCCAGCTATCTCCAAAAGTCTATCCCAGGAAATACTTCCATTTGTCAATGCCAATCTATCTTTACCTGTAATCAACATCTTTATTAATACTTCTCTTAATGTGGCATTTTCATTCAAGGCATCTCCCTCTGCGGCTATATCCTCTGCATAATCATTTGCAGGTTTTCTAGATAATATGGTTAGTATGCCTTCTCCTCTAAAAAAGTCCTTTACAAATTTATTTTTCGGTTCTAATATCATCTTTTCTGGCGTATCAATTTGTATAATCTCTCCTTCATTCATTATACATATTCTATCTCCTAGAAGCAGAGCTTCATCTATATCATGAGTTACGAATACCACAGTTTTTTTAAGTCGTCTTTGTATTTTTCTAAATTCCTTTTGTAATCTAAGTCTATTTATAGGATCTACTGCTCCAAATGGTTCATCCATAAGCATAATATCTGGATCAGAAGCCATAGCTCTTGCCACTCCAATTCTTTGAGCTTCTCCACCTGATAATTCAGAAGGTTTTTTAAATCTATATTTATCAGGATCCAATCCAGCCAATTCCAACATTTCATCCACTCTTGAAGAAATTTTTTCTTTATCCCATTTTAGGAGATTAGGCACTGTAGATATATTTTCTCTTACATCCATATGTGGAAATAAACCTATACTTTGTATTACATATCCTATGCTCTTTCTCAGTTCTTCTCCCTTTATATCATCTATACTTTTCTCTTCAACTGTTATTTCCCCACTGCTTCTCTCAATCATTTTGTTTATTAATCTAAGTAAAGTAGATTTTCCACAACCAGAAGGACCTAAAATAATTAAAAACTCAGATTGATTTACAGTTAAATTAATATTCTTTAATGCAAAAAACTCATCATATTTCTTGGAAACATCTTTTAATTTAATCATATATTACACCTCTTATGCTTATCTCAATAGTTTTTAGAATATAATCCAGTAAGACTGTAGAAATTACTATGGGAAGTACTCCTAGTAGAATTAAATCTGGAGATGCTTCTCCTAATCCTAGAAATACAAAACTCCCCATTCCTCCTCCACCAACTAGACCTGCTAAAACAGCACCACCAATAGTTTGAATAAATGCTATTCTTATTCCTGTAAATATTACTGGAAATGCCAATGGCATTTCAATTTTTCTAAAAATTTCTCCTCTATTCATTCCCATGCCCTTGGCTGCTTCAATTATATTCTGATCTACTGAATAAAATCCGGTTAAAGTATTTCTTCCTATTGGAAGTAATGTATATAAGGTAAGAGCCACATATGCAGGTGCCCAACCTATACCACTAACTCCTAAATAGTCAAAAAAGGATAGTCGTCCTAATGCGGACAGGGGAACTAATAATATTCCAAATAGAGCTAAACTGGGAATTGTCTGTATAATACTCAGGGGAATCATTAACTTATCTTCTAAATTCTTTTTTGAATATGCTATAAATCCCAATGGAATAGCTATAATACATCCTGTTATCACAGATGCTAAAGTCAATAATCCATGTATCCTCAGATTTTCATAAAATTGATCTTTTTTAATATTATATTCTTTTATTAAAGATAAATCATCAAATTTTCCCATATATATAAAATAAGTAAATGATAAAACTATTCCCAAAATTCCAATCCATTTTATTATCCTATACTCTTTAACCCTCTCTGAATATGTTGATAACAACATATATATGGAGAAAATCTGAATATATAATCCTCCAGAAAGACTTATTCTTCCCGAAGAATTGGGAAGTATATACTCTCCAGTTACTCTTTGAATAGTCCAAAATACACATATTAATAAAATTGAACTAGTCATAAACACTATAATATCTTTGTTTTTTCCTTTATAAAAAGAGATCCCTACTAAAACCAACCATAGAGCAATCACTATAATTCCATTTTTCCCTAGAAATTCAAAGCTAGAGTATCCTAATCCTTGAGATATTCTATTTTCTTTAAAAGTTACTAGCTTCATAAAAAGAAAAGCTGCTGCACCCAAGGAAGATAGCAACAGCAATGTCTTATCTCTAATTTTAACGATAATATCACCTACAATTTTTTTATTTTATTAGTCTAGAATTCCATTTTCCTTTAAATATTCTTCTGCCACATCTTTTGCGGATAATCCATCCACTATTACTTTTTTATTCATTATCTGTAAATCTTCCAGATTCAGAGTTCCAAATACTTTCTCTATTATCTCTTCTATTTCTCCATATTTATTTAAAATCTCTTCTTGAATTATTACTGAAGGTTCAAATACAGGTGGAATAGAAAGCGGGTCTTCTAATACAGTCATATTTAATTCTGGTAGAGAACCATCTGTACCATATACCAATGCCATATTTACACCGTCTGTTTCATTTTCCAATGCTGCTATGGTTTCTGCTGTATTCCCATGGGGCAACATTATTAATTGTTCAGGTTTAAGTTTAAATCCATATCCTTTTTCCATTCCTAAAAGTCCCATTTCTTTTTCTGCAAATAATTGACTTGTTATGAATTTTACTTCTCCACCGCTATTAACATATTCTGCAAAGTCTTCTAGTGTTTTTAAATTATTCGCCTGTGCAAAGTCATTTTTAACTGCTAACATTTCTGTATTATTAACTTTTGCAGGTTCTAACCAAACTAAACCATTGTTCTCTGTATCATAACTATTTATTGAATTATAACCTTCTTCTGCATCTCTCCATATTTCTTCTTCAAATCCCTCTGAATAGTATTGGCCATTTCCTGTATAGTCAATGCCCATATGAAGTTCTCCTTCTAAAAGGGCTTTTCTCTGTACATCAGGTGTTCCAAATTGAATTTTATTGTCCATTACATATCCTGCTTCTTCCAGTGATAGAAGTATCATATTTCCTAATATTCCACCCTCTGTATCCACAAATGAACCTATTGATATTGGATCTCCTTCATTTACTAAATCCATTTTAGATTCTTCATCATTTGAACCACAAGCTGTTAATAATCCAAGAGTTAAAACCACACTGATCACATATATAAAAACTTTTTTGTTTTTCATATTTACTCCTTTCATTTTGCAATATTAAGTCTATAACTACTCTTTTATTACCCTTCATATTAATCATTAAACTAAAAAAATAAAAAAACCATTGATCAAAATCAATGGTTTTTCTCTATTATTTCTTGTAAACTATATTTCCATCTATAATTGTCATTTGAACTTTATAGTCCACGTCTCTTATTGGATGTCCATCAGTTATAACTATATCTGCATCTTTTCCTATTTCTAAACTTCCTATTCTATCTCCAAGTCCCATAATTTCCGCCGGATTAATTGTAATGGCTTTTAATGCTTCTATTTCATCTAAGCCTTCCGCTGCTGCAAGTCCTGCACAAAGTGGTAGATGGTGAAGTGGAATTACTGGTGAATCAGTTGTAATTGCAATCTTAACGCCTGCTTCTATTAATATCTTTACAGTGTTAAACTCCTTGCTTTTAAGCTCGAATTTTGTTCTATGACCTAGTGATGGTCCAACTATTGCTGGATATCCAGCAATTGCTAATTCTTCTGCAATTACTGATCCATCTGTACAATGGTCTATGGTTAAATCCAAATCAAATTCCTCTGCTATTCTAATAGCAGTAAAAATATCATCTGCTCTATGAGCATGAGCTTTTAGTGGTATTTCCCCTTTTAATACTGGAATCATTGCCTCCAGTTTCATATCAAATGCAGGTTCTTTTGATATATCTCCTTCTGCTGCTGCTTTTTTCTCCATATATATTTTTGATTTTATAATTGTTTCTCTTAAAAGTCCTGCAACTGCCATTCTTGTAATTGGACTTTTCTTCTGTTCATTATAAACTCTCTTTGGATTTTCTCCAAAGGCAATCTTCATTCCTGCTAGATCTTTTATAATCATATCATCAATTCTATGTCCACTTAACTTTATAACAGATGTACTTCCACAGATCACATTAGCACTTCCTGGAGATACTTGGGCTGTTGTTACTCCAGCCGCTAAAGCCTCTTTAAATGTTATATCCATTGGATTTACTCCGTCTATAGCTCTCATCTGAGGTGTAACTGGATCCACTCTTTCATTATGATCTATTCCTTCAAAACCAATTGAATCCTCTTTAAGTCCTATATGTGAATGGGCTTCTACAAATCCAGGAAACACTGTATTTCCCTGTGCATCAATAATTTCCATATCTTCACTTTCAGAGATATTCATTCCAATTTCTTTAATTTTTCCATCCTGAATTAATATTGAACCATTTTCAATTATATCTCCTGCCATAGTATATATTTTAGCATTCTTTATTAACATATTATTCACCTCTTAATCTTTTAGATTAATCTAATTTATGAACAACTTCTCCATCTATCATAGTCATTTGAACTTTATAGTCCACATCCTTAATAGGATTTCCCTTAACTATTATAATATCTGCATCTTTTCCAACTTCCAGACTTCCCACTCTATCCTCTATTCCTATTATTTCTGCTGCATTTATTGTTATAGCTTTTAATCCATCCATTTCCTCAAGTCCTGCCCCTACTGCAAGTCCTGCACAAAGTGGTAAGTGATGAACTGGGATAACTGGTGAATCAGTTGTAATAGCGATTTTAACTCCTGCTTCCTGTAATACTTTTGGTGTTTTAAAATCAGTATTTTTAAGTTCAAATTTTGTTCTATGCCCCATTGTTGGACCTACTATTGCTGGTTTTCCTTCCTTATAAAGATCTTCCGCAATTAAATGACCTTCTGTACAATGGTCTAATGTAAGATCTAAATCAAATTCATTTGCTATTCTAATAGCAGTGAAAATATCATCTGCTCTATGAGCATGAGCTTTTAATGGTATTTCCTTTTTTAATACTGGAATCATTGCTTCCAGCTTCATATCAAATGATGGCTCCTTGGATATATCTCCATCAGCTGCTTCTTTTTTTCCCATATATTCCTTTGTCTTTAATATTAACTCTCTTAAAAGTGCAGCATTTGCCATTCTAGTTACTGGAGTTTTTTTCTGTCCACTGTATACTCTTTTTGGATTTTCTCCAAAAGCCACTTTCATTCCCGTTGGATATTTTATTATCATATCGTCTATTCTCTTACCATGAGTTTTAATAGCTACAAAAGTTCCACCTACTGTATTAGCACTTCCCTGTCCTGTATTTACGGAAGTTATTCCTCCTTGATAAGCTTCTTCTAAAGTTCTATCCATTGGATTAATAGAATCTATAGCTCTTAAATGTGGAGTTAATGGATCAATACTCTCATTGTAATCTGCTCCTTCAAATCCTATTGCATCTTCAGATAATCCTAAATGTGTATGAGCATCTATAAATCCTGGATAAACATTATTGCCCTGTGCGTCAATTACATCTGCACCCTTAGGCTCTGATATATCCTTCCCTATTTCTTTGATTTTTCCATCTTCAACTAGAATACAACCATTTTCAATAATGTCACCTGTAATTGTAAATATCTTAGCATTTTTAATAAATTTCATAATATCTCTCCTCTTATTTTTTATTTATATTTTTGTTGATTTAAACATCTTTCATACTCAATCCAATTCTACCCTTTTCTGCATCTATTTCCAATATTTTAACATCCACTATATCTCCTACTTCCACAATCTCTTTAGGATGGGCGATATATCTATCTGCTAAATTGGATATATGAACTAATCCATCTTCAGTTACTCCTATATCCACAAAAGCACCGAAATCCACAACATTTCTCACTGTTCCCCTTACTATCATATCTTCTTTTAAATCTTTAATATCTAAAATATCTTGTCTTAATATTGGCTTAGGCATTTCATCTCTAGGATCTCTACCAGGTCTTTCCAATTCTTCTATAATATCCTTTAAGGTTGGAATTCCAACATCTAATTTTTCTGACATCTCTTCTATTTTCATATTTTTATAATCCATTTGAACAAGTTTTTTAGCCACATCATAGGACTCTGGATGCACTGCTGTGTTATCCAAAGGCTCTTCTCCACCTGGAACTCTCATAAATCCTGCAGCTTGTACAAATGTCTTTGGTCCTAGACCCTTAACATCTAATACTTCTTTTCTACTTGTGAATCTGCCAATACTCTCTCTATGTTTGATCACATTATTAGCAACTCTTTTAGAGATTCCTGCCACATATGATAGAAGTGAAGGACTAGCCGTATTTAAATCCACACCAACTCTATTAACTGAATCTTCTACAACTGCACCTAAAGCTTCATCCAATTTCCCCTGATTTAAATCATGTTGATATTGACCGACTCCTATATGTTTAGGATCTATTTTTACTAATTCTGCCAGTGGATCTTGTAATCTTCTTCCTATGGAAACTGCACCTCTTATAGATACATCTAAGTCAGGAAACTCTTCTCTAGCCACATCTGAAGCGGAATAGACAGATGCTCCTGCTTCATTTATTATAATATAAGCTATATCCTTATTGTCTATTTCTGATAATAGCTCAGCAACTATCTTTTCAGTTTCTCTTGAAGCAGTACCATTCCCTATGGTTATTATATCCACATTATATTTTTCAATAAAATTCTTAAGCACTCTTTTACTTCCCTGTATATCATTTCTAGGTTCAGTTGGATATATTGTATCATAATCCTTTAAAGTTCCCATTTCATCTATAACTGCTAATTTACATCCAGTTCTAAATGCTGGGTCCATTGCCAATACAACCCTATCTTTTATAGGTGCTTGTAATAGTAATGGCTCTAAGTTAAGAGCAAATACTTTGATTGCTTCCTCTTCAGCTTCTTCTGTAAGAGTATTTCTAATCTCTCTTTCTATAGAAGGAAATAAGAGTCTTTTATATCCATCATCAATAGCCTCTTCATAATATTTTGCCGTATCATGTCCCCTGTCCTCTACTATTGTCTCAATAAGTGACTCAACTATATCCAAACTTGGCACATCCATTGATACTCTTATAAGTTTTTCTTTTTCTCCCCTATTTATTGCTAGAACTCTATGATTGGCAATATCTCTTATCTGTTCTTTAAAATCGTAATACATTTCATATACAGATTTTTCATCCTTATCCACTGCTTGAGTTTCTATATTACCACTATTCATAAATAAATTTCTCACACGTGTTCTAATATCCGGATCATCAGAGAAGATTTCTGCAATAATATCCATAGCTCCCGCTAGTGCTTCCTCTCTACTGGACACCTCTTTCTCCTCATCAATATATTTCTCATCAATCTCCAACATAAGCTGTTCTTCAGCCATGGATTGGTCCATAATAATCTGTGCTAAACCTTCCAAACCTTTTTCCCTAGCCATAGTAGCTCTTGTTCTTCTCTTCTGTCTATAGGGTCTGTATAAGTCGTCAACTCTTTGAAGCGTTTCAGCTTTTAATATATCTTTTTCTAATTCTTCTGTTAATTTATCCTGCTCTTCTATAATTCTAATTACTTCTTCTTTTCTCTTTTCTAAATTCCTTAAATATTCAAGTCTAGATTCCAAATCTCTTATAACAATATCCTCTAATCCACCAGTTACTTCTTTTCTATATCTGGCTATAAATGGAACTGTATTTCCTTCATCCAATAATTTTATTGTATTTTCAACTTGATTACTCTTTAAATTAAATTCTTTCTTTAATAATTCGATTATATTCATTTAAACACCCTTTACTTCCATAGTTTTATTCAAATATTCTATTATAAGTATATCCTAGCCCTAATCTAAATACAATATTTCCATATTTAAGCTTAAAATATTTTACCACCTATAGCTTTAATATCTTTTTCATTTTCAATACTACTCTTCACTATTATTTCTAATGCTCTAATCATGGTGCTCTTCTCCATATATGCAGTGTTAGGCTTATCTATTATCTGCTCTCTTATATATGGAAGATGGATAAATCCACCTCTTATATTTTTATATTTATTTTCTCTTAAATAGAGCAGTCCGTACATAATATGATTACATACATAAGTTCCTGCAGAGTTTGACACTGAAGCTGGAATATTCTCCTCAACTAAATCTCTAACTATTGCTTTAATAGGCAGAGTGGAAAAATATGCATTTTCTCCATCTTCATATATCCTCTCATCAATTGGTTGATTTCCATTATTATCTGGAATCCTTGCATCATCAATATTTATTGCAATTCTCTCCACTCTAATATCATAACTTCCCCCTGCCTGTCCTATATTGACAACTATCTCAGGTTCATATTTTTTAATTAGTTTATCCAAAACTTTTATAGATTTACGGAACTCTGTTGGCAATATATATTTTATTATTTCACAGCCTAATATTTCATCTTCCAGTCCTAATACTGCTTCTGATGCAGGATTTACTCTTTCTCTATCAAATGCTTCAAAACCAGTTATTAATACTCTCATATTTCCTCCCTATCCAATTTATTAAAAAACCCTTTCTTAAGAAAGGGTTTCTTGCATTAAATATTCATTTATAAATTCATCTATATCTCCATCCATTACCTTGTCCACATTTCCTGTTTCCGCATTTGTTCTATGATCTTTTACCATACTATATGGATGGAATACATATGATCTTATTTGATTTCCCCATGCAATCTGGGAATAAGTTCCTTGAATATCCTCTATTTTTTCTTTTTCTTCCTCTTCCTTTATTTGGATCAATTTAGCCATAAGCATATTCATTGCAGTTTCCCTATTACTGTGTTGAGATCTTTCATTTTGACACTGAACAACTACTCCAGTTGGAATATGAGTTATTCTAACTGCTGAATCAGTAGTATTAACATGTTGTCCTCCTGCACCACTAGATCTATAAGTATCTATTTTAAGATCAGTAGGATCAATTTCAATCTCGTGCTCTGTGGTAATTTCTGGATATACCTCAATGCTGGCAAAGGATGTATGCCTTTTACCTGCTGAATCAAAAGGTGATATTCTCACTAATCTATGAACACCTTTCTCAGCTTTTAAATATCCATAGGCATTAATACCTTTAATCAGAAGAGTTACAGATTTAATTCCTCCTGCTGGGTCTGCTAATAAATCTAAAGTTTCCACTCTAAAATCTTTTCTTTCAGACCATCTCCTATAAAGTCTTAAGAGCATTTCAGCCCAGTCTTGAGCTTCCAAGCCTCCTGCTCCTGAATTAATGGATAATATAGCATTATTTCTGTCATATTCTCCAGATAGAAGAGTTGTAAGTTTAAATCTTGCTACTCTTTTTTCTAATTTCTCTATATCTCTCCTAACATCTTGATACAGATCTCCTGCATCCTCTTGAACTATTAGATCCAACATAAGGTCAGTTTCTTCTAAATCAGCTATTAAAGCTTCATATTCATCTATCTGCTCTTTCAATGTATTTATATCTTGCATAATTTTCTGTGCTTTTTCAACTTCATCCCAAAAGGTTTCTTTAAAGCTTTCTTCTTGTAATTCCTCAAATTCTCTCTTCAAATTAGAGATGTCAAAGAGACACCCCTAATTCTTCTACATTTGTTTTTAATTTATCTAGTTTTTCCTTATCCAATCTTACAGATTCCATTACTTTCCCCCTACTACTGTCCACAACATCTTTTGTATTTTTTACCACTACCACAAGGACAAGGATCATTTCTTCCAATATCCTTAGCCGGATCTTTTACAACTGTTCCTTGAACATTGCCGCCTTCTTGCATATCTAAAGGATCAGCAACTCTTTTTCTTTCCATTTTTCCTGGATTTTGTAAATGATAAAGTAACTTAACCGTATCTTCTGTTATATAATGATTCATTTGCTGGAACATATCATAACCTTCTACTTGATATGCCTGAACTGGATTTTCCTGACCCATTGCTCTTAAGCCAATTCCTTGTTTCAATTGGTCCATTGCATCTATATGATCCATCCATTTTGTATCTACAACTTGTAGAAGAGCAATTCTCTCTATTTCTCTAAATCTTTCATCTTCAAATTCCTCTTCTTTAGATTTATAAATTCTCTCAGTTTCTTCTATTATTGCCTCTTTCAATCTATCCTTAGTTAGTGATTGAACCTCACCAAGTCCGGATATAAATCCAGGGTCTATTCCAAATAGATCCACTAAATAAGTATTTAAACCTATTAAATCCCATTCTTCTGGATATTCCATTCCTAAACTATACTGTTCAACACTTGACTGGATTAACATTTCAGCCATATTTCTTATATGCTCTCTTAAGTTCTCACCTTGAAGTACTCTTTTTCTTTCAGCATATATTACTTCTCTTTGTTTATTCATTACATCATCATATTGAAGAACATGCTTTCTAGTTGCAAAGTGACTACTTTCAACTTTCTTTTGAGCATTTTCAATGGCTCTACTTAGCATTTTATGTTCCAAAGCTTGATCTTCTGGCATATTCATAGTTTCCACTATAGTCTGCATTCTGTCTCCACCAAATAGTCTCATAAGATCATCATCTAATGCTACATAGAATCTGGAAGAACCTGGATCTCCCTGTCTACCTGCACGTCCTCTTAACTGATTATCTATTCTTCTAGACTCATGTCTTTCAGTACCTATTATATGAAGTCCACCAGCTTGAATTACTTTTTTATTTTCCTCTTTTGTTTCCTTCTCTATTTTTATATATATATCCTCATATAACTCTTTAGCTTTTAATATATCCTCATCCTCAGCTTCATATTTAACATCAACATAGGATATTACTTCATCACTAAATCCTTTTTTCTTTAATTCATTTTTAGCTAAAAAGTCTGGATTACCACCCAGCATTATATCTGTACCTCTACCAGCCATATTTGTGGCTATAGTAACAGATCCTAATCTACCTGCCTGAGCTACTATTTCAGCTTCTCTTTCATGATATTTTGCATTTAGTACCTCATGCTTAACCCCTTGTCTCTTTAGGAGACTTGATATCATTTCAGACCTTTCAATTGAAATTGTACCAACCAGAACTGGCTGTCCTTTTTCATTAGCCTGTTTAACTTCTTCAACTATAGCATTGAATTTGGCAATTTCAGTTGCATATATACTATCTGGAAAATCTTCTCTTATTACAGGTTCATTTGTTGGTATTTCCACAACATCCATATCATAAATCTCTCTAAATTCAGATTCCTCAGTCATTGCAGTACCTGTCATTCCTGATAATTTATCATACATTCTAAAATAGTTTTGGAAAGTTATAGTAGCAAGTGTTTTTGACTCACTTCTCACATCTAATCCTTCTTTAGCCTCTATTGCCTGATGAAGACCATTGCTGTATCTTCTTCCATACATAAGTCTACCTGTAAACTCATCTACTATTACTACTTCTCCCTCTTGAACCACATAGTCTATATCTCTTTTCATAAGACTTCTAGCTTTTAAAGCCTGATTTATATGATGAGCTATATCCATATTATCCATATCTGATAAGTTTTCTATACCAAAGTGTGCCTCAGTCTTAGCTGTTCCCTTTTCAGTTAAAGTACAGCCCTTAGATTTTTCATCAATTAAATAATCCACTGTTTCCTCTTTGATTTCTCTATTAAAATCAAGTGGATCTGCCTTGTCTTCATCTACTTCCATTACTCTAGAGCTAAGACTATTTACAAATCTATCTGCTCTTTGATATAAATTTGTAGATTTATCCCCAGCACCTGAAATTATAAGTGGAGTTCTTGCCTCATCTATTAAAATACTGTCAACTTCGTCCACTACACAATAAAATAATTCTCTTTGAACCATTTCTTCTTTATATACAACCATATTATCTCTCAGATAATCAAATCCAAATTGATTGTTAGTACCATATGTTATATCTGCCTCATAGGCAGCTTTTCTTTCATCATCACTTATTCCATGGATAACACATCCTACAGTAAGACCTAAAAACTCATATATCTTACCCATAGTCTCCATATCTCTCTCAGCTAAATAATCATTTACTGTTACAACATGAACTCCTTTTCCAGTAAGTCCATTTAAATAGGCTGGAAGAGTTGCAACCAATGTTTTACCCTCACCAGTTTTCATCTCAGCAATTCGTCCCTGATGTAGAATAATTCCACCTACTAATTGAACTCTGAAATGTCTCATTCCCAATACTCTTACCGAAGACTCCCTTACCACTGCAAATGCCTCTGGTAATATATCGTCTAATGTTTCACCTTTATCTAATCTAATTTTAAACTCTTCTGTTTTTGATTGTAATTCTTCATCTGTTAATTTTTGCATACTCTCTTCAAGAGATTCTATACTGTCCACTATCTTATCTATCTTTTTGATTTCTCTATCACTATAAGTTCCAAATATCTTTTCGAAAAAACTTGCCATACTTCTACCACCTTTCCCATAGATTCATATCTATTCATTCATACTATTCTACCACTAAAGTGGCTATCTTTCAAGAAAACCAATATTACATTAATATTAATAAATTAATTAAAAAATAACATAAAAAAAGCTAGAATAGATATCTACTCTAGCTTGACTTTATTAATTAAAATTCTGGTTCAATTACACCGTAATTTCCATCTTTTCTCTTGTACACTACATTTGTATCTCCTGTTTCTCCATCCATATATACAAAGAAATCATGATTTAAAAGTTCCATTTGTAAAACTGCCTCTTCAGAAGTCATTGGCTTTAAGAAGAATCTCTTAGTTCTAACTATTTTAGGTCCTTCTTCTTCCTCTTCTTCCTTAGTTAAAGGTGCTATATTATCAAATCTAATTGTATCTGTGTTTCTATATTTTGCTTTTAATTTACCTTTATATTTTCTAACTTGTCCTTCAAGTATATCAATAACTTTATCTAAAGATTCATACATATCATATGTTTCTTCCTCAGCTCTTAGCAATGTATCAGGTAATTCAATGGTTACCTCTATTTTCTGTCTATCTTTTTCTGTGCTATATGTTACCGTTCCCTCTATATCCTTATCAAAGTACTTATCCAGTCTACTTAATTTTTCTGTTGTTACATTTTTTAATGCTTCTGTTACGTCAATGTTTTTTCCTGCAAATATTATTTTCATAACCAATTCCCCTTTCCTGATACTATTTTGAAATAATAATGTTAATGTCACTTTGGACTATAATTACTTCTTATTACTCATTATACCCTTTATAGTTTAAAATTAACAGTGTAAAGTTTTAATATTTATCTAAATAGTCTAAATAGTTAATAACATTTACCTGTGGATAGTTGTTGATAAGTCTATCTTGGTGATAGTTATCCTGTGGATATGGTGGATAACTTTGTGGGTAACCATGGTTCTGACATTTCGATTGTGGATAGATTATTAATAAATAGATATAAAAATAGAAAGTCTTTCTCATTAAAAAAGAAATCACTTTCTATATTATTTTTATTTTCTTTCATCTATCATAATACTACCAGTTGGTTCTACATTATATCCTTTATAAGCCACTTTTGAATTTTTAACATGTCGCAATTCAGACTTTACTCCATCTAAATTTCTACTTATTAATTTTGTGTTTTCACTATCAACCTGATATATTTCTTTTAATATTTCCCCAATTCTCTCTATTGTGGATTTAAGTTGTTTTAGATTTTTATATTTATCTCCATCTATATCTTCCATTGATTGGATTCCCTCTAAAGTTTTAAATTCCTCTAATTCTTTCACAAATTGATTATCCAATTTATCTATTTTTTCCATAATTCCCGACTTTTTAGAAATAAGATCTTCTAACTTTTCAAACTCTTCTTCCCCTATTAATTTAGATTGAATATTGGTTGAGTCTAAAAATTGATTAAGAAGTTTCTCTTTTTCAAGAGAAACTTCTATCATACTATTTATTTTATTATTTGACATATATTCACCTACTCTGCTTTATAGGCTGGGTTTTTAAGCTGTTTTATAACATCCGCCCAAGTATCTCTCATCTCATAAACTATTGTAAGAGCATCATCTACTGCCTGAACATCCTTGTTTATATTGGCATCTATTAATTTTTCTAGAATAAAATCATAAAGTCTACTCATTTCCTCAGAAATTTCATAATCCATATTTAAAGTGTGTTTTAATTCATTTATAATATTTTGTGCTCTTATTAGTGATTCATTCTTTTTTTGAATATCTCCTTCTTCAATTCCCAATTTTGAAATATTCATAAATTTTATAGCACCATTATACAACATTAATGTAAGTTCCTCTGGTGAAGCTGTTGAGATACTATTTTGTTTGTACTGATTCATTGCTCTATATGACATTCAATTTCCTCCTAATATTGCATCATCATTTGTTGGCCTAGCCAATCACTTTGATTATTCATTTTATACATATATTTTTCCATTTGTGTAAATTGTTGATAATAAGACTCTTCTTTTCTAGCTAATGCTCTTTCCAAGTCTGCTATTCTCTTATCTATATCAGATACACTTTTATCTAAGTCTGAAATACTTCCTCTTTTAGTAACAAAGTCTATTAGTATATTGGATCTTACACTTCTCAATAGGTCACGATCTTCACCTGGACCAGATCTTTCAACTATGGATTGCATCCCATCAATTAATCCATCATAAACTCCAGTGAATATTCCCTTATTAGTACTTCCAATTCCACTCTTCGAACTATTCTCTTTTGAGTCCACATCTTTTTTCTCTTCTGCAAATAGAAGTTCCATAACTGCATCTGCATCATCCATTATAGCTGCTCTTAACTTATCCTCATTTATCTCTAATCTTCCACCTACAGCTCCTTGAGAATATTTTTCTGTACTTATTCCTATTGCAGTAATATTTTTAAATTTACCATCTATTCCTTCAACATTTTTAAACATATTAGTTCTTATATTTTGCATAGTTCTATTCAATGTTTCATCTCGATTAAGCATTCCTGATCTAGCTTTTTCTTCCCAAAGCTCAATATCCTTATCAGTCATTGCCCCTTTTTCTTCTTGAGATAGTGGATGAAAACTAGGATATCTCTTTTCTGATGTAGCACTGGATATTTGGTCTAAAAGCTCATTATATTCCTTAACAAGACCTTGAATTTTTTCTATTATTCCTTCTGTATTGGTTTGGACTGTTATAGTAGTTACTGCATCTCCTTCACTAACTTGCTTCAGCTCTAAATTTAATCCATTAAATTCAATATTATTGTTTTTAGAATAAATATCCACTCCATTTATAGTTGCTTTTGCAACTTGACCTGGAATTGGTTTAGTTGCTCCATTCGTAAAATCATCTATTTTCTTTAAATCTGTAATATCTTCATCTTCTTT
>JARIDA010000119.1 GCA_029257065.1 Tissierellaceae bacterium
GATTATATTGAGGAGGATGAATATGTATAAATTAGAGGGGAAAGTTGCTTTAGTAACAGGTGGATCAAGTGGATTAGGTTCTTCAGCAGCTATAGCATATGCAGAAAATGGGGCAGATGTTGCTTTAATAGCTAGAAGAAAAGATAAACTAGAAGAAACCGCAAAGGAGATAGAGTCATTAGGTAGAAAAGCACTAGTTGTTCAAGCGGATGTTTCTAATGAAGAGGAAGTTGAAAAGGGAATAGTAAAAATTATTGATGAGTTTGGAAAGATAGATATATTATTAAATGCAGCAGGAATTGTTTCCAGAGGAGGGGTCCATAATCTTAGTTATGAAGAATGGACAAAGGTTATGGATGTAAATGTGAATGGGATATTTTTAGTTTCCAAATATGTAATACCGTATATGCAGGAAGCAAAATATGGTAAGGTTGTAAATGTAAGCTCAATAAATGCTATATTAGTTGAAAAAGGTGATGCAATGATGAAGCATGCATATAATACATCTAAGGCAGCAGTTATGGGACTTACAAGAGCTATGGCAGCTTCTTATGGAGCAGATAATATAACTGTGAATTCAGTAAATCCAGGTTTATTTGAAACTGAAATGACAGAAAATACTTTATTTAAATCAAAAGATTTTTTAAAAGATTATAATAAATTTGCACCATTGGGAAGACCAGCAAATCAAGGGGAGTTAAATGGACCAGTTTTATTTCTATCCTCTGAAGCCTCTAGTTATGTAACAGGTCAACATTTGTTTGTTGATGGTGGAAGATCAATAACTTAAGAATATAACAAGCGACATTCGTGTCGCTTTTTTTTGTCTTATTATGTTATAATGAAATCAATTGGAGGGTTGATATAAAATGAATATATTAATAAAAAATATTGAATTAGTACCAATGAATGGTAAAGATGAATATTTAAGTAATATGAATATTTATATTAAAGATGGTAAAATAGAGGAAATTTATTCAGGGGAGAAACTGATAAAAGTAGACAAGGTAATAGACGGTAAAAATAAATTGGCAATGCCAGGACTTATAAATACTCACACTCATTTAGGTATGTCCTTATTTAGAAATTATGCAGATGATTTACCATTACATGATTGGTTAAATGATAAAATTTGGCCAATTGAGTCTAAATTAACACCAGAAGATATTTATTGGGGTTCACTGTTAAGTATGGTAGAAATGATAGAAACGGGAACAACTACATTTTTAGATATGTATTTCTTTATGGATGAAGTGGGAAATGCTTTAAAAGAATCTGGTATGCGTGGAGTTCTTTCAAGAGGCATGTCTGATGATAATGATGAGAAATTAAATCAAGAAAAATTCGATGATTTAGTACAACTTCATAAAAATTGGCATAATAAACTAGGAGGAAAATCAAGAGTAGCAGTAGGCACTCATTCTATTTATATTTGTGGAACTGAATTTTTAAAAACTGCTACAGAATATGCAGAAAAATTAGATATACCAATTCATATTCATCTATCAGAAACTAAAAAGGAAGTGGAGGACAGTTATTTAATACATGGAAAATCACCTATAGAATATTCTCGAGATATTGGTCTATTTAAAGTGCCAACTGCAGCAGCTCATTGTGTAGTGGTAGATGACAATGATTTAAGAATATTAAAGGAAGAAAATGTTTTTCCAATAAATAACCCAGCAAGTAATATGAAACTTGCCAGTGGTTTTGCCCCAGTAAATAAAATGATTGAAATGGGAATACCTGTTGCACTTGGAACAGATGGATCTTCTAGTAATAATAATTTAAATATGTTTGAAGAAATCAATTTAGCGGCAATAATTAATAAGGGTTTAACTGAAGATGCTACTGCAGTAACTGCTTATGAGGCTTTGGAAATGGCAACAGTTAATGGGGCCAAAGCACTTCAATGGTTTGACCAAATTGGTTCATTAGAGCAGGGTAAAAGTGCAGATATAATTTTAATAGATTTAGATAAATCTCATCTATATCCAAGAAATAATCCGGTTTCATCCTTAGCCTATTCTGTGCAAGGCTCAGATGTAGATACGGTAATGGTGGATGGTAATATAATAATGGAAAATAGAGAGATAAAAACATTGGATGTGGAAAGAATAAAATTTGAAGTTGAAAGAATAAAAAAAGAACTGGAAATGAGATAATAAAACATATTTTAATTAGGGCTAGAAGATTATCTTCTAGCCCTAATTTATATAAAGATTTAAAAGTTATATTTATATTGAAATCTTGATGCAAAGAAAGTATACTATTTAAGTAGGGATTAAAAGAAAACATATTGAATAAAGAATAAATGGGTAAATAGATAACTATAAGTTAGATTAAGATTTATTTAGGAGGATAAGAATATGATTATAAATAATATAGAAGAAATGATTGGAAATACTCCAATATTTAAATTGGATAATATAAAAGAGGATGGAGAAGCAGATATTTATGTAAAATTAGAATCTTTTAATCCATCAGGAAGTATAAAAGATAGACCAGCACTATATATGATAAAAGATGCTGAAGAAAAAGGATTATTAAAAAAAGATAGTACAATTATAGAGGCTACAAGTGGAAATATGGGAATAGGACTTTCAATGATAGGAGCTTCTAGAGGATATAAAGTAATACTCATTATGCCAGAAACTATGAGTGAAGAGAGAAGAAAACTTATTAGAGCCTATGGTGCAGAAATAATATTAACTCCAGGTTCAGAAGGAATGGAAGGTTCTGTAAGATTAGCAGAGAAAATGGCAAAGGATAAAGGTTATTTCTTAGCAGATCAATTCAATAATCCAGCTAATAGAGAATCCCATTATATGACAACTGCTGTAGAAATATTGAAGCAAATGGATGGACAAATCCATGGATTTGTAGCAGGTGTTGGTACAGGTGGAACAATTTCAGGAATAGGAAGAAGACTTAAAGAAGAGAATAAAGATATATTAATCCTTGCTGGAGAACCAGTAGACTCCAGAGTTTTAACAGGAGAAAAAGCAGGCCCCCATAAGATTCAAGGTATAGGTGCAAATTTTATACCAGAAATATATGATGGAAATGTTATAGATAGGGTTATAGCTATAAAATCCGAAGATGCTTTTAAATATGCTAGACTATTAGGAGAAAAAGAGGGAATTCTTGCAGGCATATCCTCAGGTGGAAATATTGCAGCAGCCAAAATATTAGCGAAGGAATTAGGAGAGGGAAAAACAGTTGTAACAGTACTTCCAGATACGGGAGAAAGATATTTATCTACAGATTTATTTACTGGAGAGTGATTAAATGTTTAAATGGATGAGAGAGATCAAAAGAGAAGCCCAAAATATATTAGAAAAGGATCCAGCAGCAAAATCTCTTTGGGAGGTAATATTAGTATATCCAAGTATAAAATCAGTTATCTATTATAGGATATCTAATAAATTATATAGAAGGGGTAGAACTACTTTTGCTAGATGGATAGGTCAAATAGGTAGGCGAAGAACAGGAATAGAAATCCATCCAGGTGCGACTATAGGTGAGAAATTATTTATAGATCATGGTATGGGTGTTGTAGTGGGAGAAACAGCAGAAATAGGAGATAATGTTACCATATATCATGGGGTTACATTAGGTGGAACTGGAAACACTAAAGAAATAAAAAGACATCCAACTATCGGCGACAATGTAGTAATAGGGGCAGGTGCTAAATTACTAGGACCAATAACCATAGGAGATAATGCTAGGATAGGTGCTAATGCTGTAGTTGTTAAGGATGTTCCCGAAAATAAAACTGCAGTGGGAATTCCAGCAAAAATAATTGAAGCCAAACAAAAATTTAAAATAGCAAAATAAAACTACTTTTAAAAGTAGTTTTTATTTTTGTAAAGTCTGATTATAAATATTTAGAATTTTACAAAAAAGATAATTGGCTGGACTAGTTGAAAACTGTGATATAATATATAGTAGGAGAAATTATGGACAAAAGGTTAATTTATAGATAATTTAGGAGGGGTTTTATTGAGTATTGAGCAAAAAACTATTAATACTTTAAGAGTTCTATCTGTTGAAGCAATTCAAGAGGCAAATTCAGGTCATCCAGGATTACCTATGGGTGCAGCACCAATGGCTTACACCTTATGGAGTAAAATTATGAATCACAATCCAAGAAATCCAAATTGGATAAATAGAGATAGATTTATTCTGTCTGCAGGACATGGTTCAGCATTATTATATTCATTATTTCATTTATTTGAATATGGAACTACGATAGAGGATTTAAAAGATTTTAGACAGCTGGGAAGTGCAACACCAGGACATCCAGAATATGGAGATACTGTAGGTGTTGAAGCTACAACAGGACCTTTAGGTCAAGGTGTGGCAAATGCAGTTGGTATGGCAATGGGAGAAGCTCACTTAGCAGAAATATTTAATAAAGAAGACATTGAGATAATAGATAACTATACCTACGTAATGACTGGTGATGGTTGTTTAATGGAAGGTATAAGCTATGAGGCAGCATCATTAGCAGGAACTTTAGGTTTGGATAAATTAATATTATTATATGATTCCAATTCCATAACAATAGAAGGTGGTACAGATTTAGCTTTTACTGAAAATGTGGGAGATAGATTTGAAGCTTTAAATTGGCATGTTCAGAAAATAGAAGATGGAAATGATATAAAATCAATAGAAGAGGCTATAGAAAAGGCCAAAGAGACAAAGGGAAAACCATCTATGATAGAAATCATAACTGAAATAGGATACGGATGTCCAGAGGTTCAAGGAAAATGTTCAGCACATGGTGCACCTTTAGGAGAAGAAAATATAGAAGTGATGAAAGAAAATCTACAATGGACAGAAAAAGGTACTTTTGTAGTTCCAGAAGATGTTAAATCACATATGGATAAAATTATAAGGGAATCAGAAGCTAAGGAAGATGATTGGAATAAAAAGCTAGCTGAATATAAAGAGAATTATCCTGAGGATGCTGAGAAATTAGAGAATTGGATAGAAAACAAATTACCAATGGATTTTCTAGAATCAGATGAGTTTTGGGAATTTGATGGAGATTATTCAACAAGAGATTCTTCAGGACAAATGATAAATAGAATTTCAAAAGAAATCTCTCACTTTATAGGAGGATCAGCTGATCTAGCTCCTTCCAACAAAACATATATGAATGATAGAGAAGACTTTAGTAAAGAAAATTATTCAGGATCTAATATAAGATTTGGAGTTAGAGAACATGCAATGGCGGCTATAGGAAATGGATTAGCCTTATATGGTGGACTTAGACCATTTGTTGGTACATTTTTTGTTTTCTCAGACTATATGAAGCCAGCTATGAGATTATCAGCTTTAATGGGAATTCCAACAACCTATGTCCTAACACATGATAGTATTGGAGTAGGAGAAGATGGACCGACTCATCAGCCAATAGAACACTTATCAATGATAAGATCTATTCCTAACTTTATAGACTTTAGACCAGCAGATGCAAGAGAAACTGCTGCAGGATGGTATACAGCACTTACTAGAGATAATAATCCAATAGGATTAGTGCTTACAAGGCAAGGTGTACCTAATTTAGAAGGAACAGGAAAAGACGCATTAAAAGGTGGATATATCTTGAAAAGAGAATCAAAAGATTTAGATACGATTTTAATATCATCAGGTTCTGAGGTTCACTTAGCTTATAAAGCAGCAGAAGAATTAGAAGCTAAAGGAATAGGAACAAGAGTTGTTAGTATGCCATCGTTTATGCTTTTTGAAGAGCAATCAGATGAATACAAACAAGAAGTACTTCCAAAAGAAATAAGAAAAAGAGTTGCTATAGAAGCAGGAAGAGATTTAGGTTGGTATAAGTATATAGGTTTAGATGGTAAAATAATATCTATGGATAGTTTCGGAGCATCAGGACCAGGAGATGAATTATTTAATCATTTTGGATTTACAGTAGAAAAGCTTATAGAAACAGCATTAAGTTTATAATAGATTCAAATCCAGTTGCAAATGCAACTGGATTTTTTAATTATTTATAAGCTTAATTATTAATATCTTATGATATAATAATTTTTGATGATAAATTTAAAAATGAAAGGAAATATATTATGATGTTTGATGGTAATAAAAAGACTGGAAGATTTAAACTTAATGAAATCAATATAAAAATACCTTTAGTAATTTTTCTGGCAATAATTATGTTACAAGCATTAATAGGAGTCTTATCAATAAAAATGCTTATTAATATTAAGGCCATGCAGATAATTATAGCTGGTATATTGATCTCAGTATTAATTAGTTATCCTATGGAAGTATTAAAAAATACTGTAGATACAATAAGAAGAAGCTATAATAATGGTATAGATTATGAAAGAACTATAAATAAAATACACAATTTAGCCATTCAAATTAAGAAAGAGGGATTACTTTCTATTCAAGAAGATATAGAATATGAAGATGATATATTCATAAGAGATGCAATGATACTTTTAAATGACTATAAAGATTATAGTACAATTGAGGATATAATGGATCATGATATAGAGTCTAGATATGTAGAACTCTTTAAACCATATAAGGTAATGGATATGATAGCTAATATTGCACCAGCTTTTGGTTTGGTAGGAACTCTTGTAGGTCTTATTGGATTATTAACAGATATATCAAATCCTCAGGACATTATGGGAAATATGGCAGCTGCACTTGTAAGTACTCTATATGGATCTTTAATAGCTAATTTAATAGCATTTCCTTTTATGGCTAGAATACAAGAGTACAATGAACAAAAATTATTAGAATATAGAATGATTAAAGAGGGAATACTCTTAATAGCTTCTAATGACACTACTAGAAATGTATTTGATAAAATGAATGTAATGCTGAGTGAGGAAAATAGAGTAACTTATCAAAGAAGAGTCTATTATGCCAAAGAGAGAGGTAATGAAGAAGATGGAATGGAAGAACTTTACTAAAAGACATAAAATAAACTATAAGAATAGTTGGCTTATAACATTTAGTGATATGATGACAATTATTCTATGTTTTTTTATAGTGTTTTTTACATTCTCTGCCGAAGAACTTAGTATGTTGGAAAGCATTAAAGAAAATCTTAGTATAAAAGTTGAAAATTTAAATGAAGAGAATGAAAAATTAAAAGAAGAACAAGAATCACTTAAAAATCTAATTTTTGGAGAAGAAGGAATGGAGAAATCTGATGATTTTTTAAAGTTTTTAAAAGAAAATCAATTAGAAGAGTCCGTATATATTAGTGAAGTAGATAAAGGAATTGTCATAAGGTTTAAAGATGGAGTTTTATTTCCCAGTGGTCAAGGAGAAATTACTGAAAAGGGATATGGAGTTTTAAAAGAGATTTCTAGAAAAATAGAACAAATATCAAATAATATTGTAATAGAAGGATTTACAGATAATAAACCTATAAGAAATAGTAAATATCCTTCGAATTGGGAACTATCAACGGACAGAGCAATTGGTGTTGCTAAATATTTTGTTAATGAAATAGGTATAAATCAAGATAGAATTTCTGTAAGCGGATATGGTGAACAAAGACCAATAGATACTAATGATACAGAAGAAGGTAGAGCCAATAATAGAAGAATAGAAATAACAATATTAAATTAGGAGGAATATATATGAGTAAAGGGGTAGTATTTAGTGGTGTACAACCAACAGGAGAATTGACAATAGGAAATTATATAGGAGCTATAAAACACTGGGTGGATTTACAGGATGATTATGACTGTAATTTCTCCATAGTAGATTTACATGCTATAACAGTTCCACAAATCCCAGCAAATCTTAGAAAAAACACATTAGAAGTTTTAGCACTATATTTAGCCGCTGGATTGGACCCAGAAAAGAGTACAATATTTATTCAATCTCATGTAACAGAGCATTTAGAATTATCCTGGATATTAAGTAGTATGTCATATATGGGACAATTAAGTAGAATGACCCAATACAAGGATAAGGCAAGTAAATCAGATGAAAATTTAAATGCAGCATTATTTACTTATCCAGTATTAATGGCATCGGATATCTTATTATATGGAACTAATTTTGTTCCAGTTGGAGACGACCAAAAACAACATTTAGAACTTGCAAGAGATTTAGCAGAAAGATTCAATAATAGATATAGCCAAACCTTTGTAGTTCCAGAACCTCTTATACAAGAAGAGGGAGCTAGAATTATGAGTCTTCAAGATCCAACTGTCAAAATGAGTAAATCAGATGATAATGTAAATTCTTATATTCTCCTATTAGATGATAGAGCTACTATAATAAGAAAAATAAAAAGAGCAGTGACAGATTCTATAGGAGTAGTTTCATACAACGATGAGCAAGCAGGACTTAAAAATCTTATTAATATATATAGTGTTTTAACAAATAAGACAGTGGATGAAATAGTAAAAAAATATGAAGGAAAAGGATATGGTGACTTTAAAGGGGATTTGGCAGAAATTGTAGCAGACTCTTTAGAGCCAATTAGAAACAAATATGAAGAATTAATAAAAGATAAAGACTATTTAGAAAAAGTATATTCAGAAGGTGCAGAAAAAGCAAAAAGAAAAACAAAAAAAATGCTGAGTAAAGTACAAAGAAAAGTAGGATTTATACAAAAGAAGTATTAAATGAGAAACTATTTGGAAAAAATATAATTTTATAGTATACTATATTAGTATTAAAAAGCCTATTGTATTAAATAAAAATAAAATAAACTGGTGGTTTACTTTTAAGTAACCACCAGTTTATTTTATTCTCTAGAAAGACTATATTATTAATTATATGATATAATGAATATGAAATCTAATATAAAATACAAATTGATTATTTAATATAGTAATAAAAATTATGATTAGGAGTGGTAAATATATGAGGAAAGATTATATAAAGAACATTGGAATAATTTTAATAATAGTTTTATTATTGGGAAATCTAGGAAATATTGTCAATGCAGAGGAAATGGTAAGTTTAAAAAAATATAATGGGGAAGAAAAAGTTCTGTTAGATGGAAAACCAATACAACTACCTATCAAGACTAAAGATAGAGAAGAAGAGTTTAGAGGTGTTTGGGTTTCAACTATATATAACTTGGATTTCCCTTCACAAAAAGAAATGTTGGAAGAAGATTATAAAAAGGAATATATAGAGCTTTTAGATCAAGTTGAAGAATTGAATTTAAATGCGATAATTTTCCAAGTAAGACCAAAGGGAGATACTTTTTATAAATCTGAAATAAATCCATGGTCAGAAAATTTAACAGGAGTAGAAGGTAAAAGTCCTGGTTGGGATCCAATGGAATGGATGGTAGAAGAAACACAAAAAAGAGGAATAGAGTTTCACGCCTGGTTTAACCCTTATAGAGTGACAGTATCTTATAATGATAAAACTGGAAAATTAGAAGATTTGAAAAAATTATCAGATAAAAATTGGGCAAAGCAAAATCCAGAGCATGTATTTAAATATAAAGGAAAACTGTATTTAAATCCTGGGAATCCTGAAGTTGTTGATCATGTTAATAACAGTATTATGGAAGTTGTCTATAAATACAATATAGATGGAGTTCATTTAGATGATTATTTTTATCCAAATAAAACAATAAATGAAAGTGAGAAATTTTATTCAGAAGAAGAGAGACTATCATATGGGAAATATGGATTTGATTATCCTAAAATATCAGATTGGAGAAGATCCAATGTGGATAAATTAGTGGAAAAAATTAGTCTATCCTTAGATATGTATAATAAAAACAATCAGGACTCTGTACAATTTGGCATAAGTCCCTTTGGAATATGGAGACATAGAGATGATGCACAAATAAAAAATGGAGATAGAATAGGGTCTAATACTCCAAAAACATCATTAGCATCCTATGATAATCAATTTGCAGATACAAAGAAATGGGTTAAAAAAGAATGGGTGGACTATATAGTTCCACAAATATATTGGACTTTTGATGAATTAGCAGCACCTTATGCAAATTTAGTTGACTGGTGGGCAAATGTTGTAAAGGACACAGATGTAGATCTTTACATAGGACATGCACTGTATAAAAAGGCTGAAAATGATAAGGTGAATAGTTGGAGTAATCCAAGAGAAATATCAAATCAATTAAAATTCAATAGCTTATATGATGAGATAAAAGGATCAGTTCATTTCAGATATAAAAATCTTTTAAAATCAAATAATGAAGTGAATAACAAATCCTTAGAGATTTTAAAAAAGGAGCATTATAATAAAAAAGTTAAATTACCTAAGAAAAAGGGAATAGCAAATGGTGAATTAAAAAAGCCATATGATTTAAATGTTGAGGTTTCAATATTAGGGAACAATTTAACTTGGAAGGATTATAAAGATAACAATTCAGTATACTATTTAGTATATAGAAAAGAAATACTTGGAGAGAAATTAGGAGAAAAAGAAATAATTGGGTATATAAAGAGAAAGGACAAGGAAAATTATATGTCTTTTCTAGATAAAACAACAGATCCACATAAAAATTATAAATATTCTGTATCATCAATAAATGCAATTTATCAAGAAAGTGAATTAGTTTACTAAAATGTTTTGGTGTGAATATTGTGTGGAGTCCATAGGGCTTATTACACTTTATTATATAATTAATTACTTAAAATCTCAGGAGGTGTTGTAAATGCAAACTATATTAGTACCAGTTGATGGATCAAAAGGATCAGACTTAGCATTAGCAAAAGCTAGAGAAATGGCTGATTTACAAAAATCGAAAGTTATTATATTAAATGTTATTTCTAATTTAATGAGTAACCCATATCTTCTGGAACATGAGCACAAGTTAGAAATAAATAAAGTTTTCTCACAACAGGCAAAAGGAACACTAGACGAGGCACTAAAATTTTTCGAAGGTTATGAAGGAGAGGTAGAAACCGAGGTAAGACTTGGAGACCCAGCTCAAGAAGTAATCGATTTTGCAAAGGAAATAGATGTAGATTTAGTAATCATGGGTAATAGAGGTTTAAATGCATTCTCAAGAGTAATGATGGGAAGTGTTTCAAACAGAGTGTTAAACCATGTAGAATCTTCAGTATTAATAGTAAAAGAGTAATTAATTATTAAAAAGGTTAGATTAAAATCTAACCTTTTTTCTTTTTTTATAATATTAGTATATAATCTAATTGAGTGGAATTATTCTATATATTATACTTAAGATTAAATAGGAGGAAAAAATTATGATGAAATTAGACAGTAAAGAAAATATAGATAGAGAAATCAAAGATAATAAGATGACTTTAATTTATTTTGGATCTGAAACCTGTGGTGTTTGTGTTGACATAAAACCTAAAATTGCAGAATTATTAGAGAAATATCCAAACATAAATGGAATAGAGGTTGACTCTCATGCTTCAAGAAAACTCTCAGCACAATATAGTATATTTACAATTCCAGTTATAGTGGTTTTTGCTGAAGGTAAAGAAGTGATAAGAGAAGCTAGGCATATAAGCATGATGGACATTGAGGAGAGAGTAAAAAGATATTATGATATGGTTTTTGAATAGAATAGGAGAGTTCTTATGGAAGAAATAAGATATGAACTAAAAACAAGTAAGCAACTATCTGAAAATGATATAGAAGACTTTTTAAAGGTATTCAATGATGTTTTTGGAGCAAATCATAATAGAGAGTGGTTTAATTGGAAATATAGAGACAATATATATGGAGAATCCTATATTGTAATTGCTTATTCTGGAGATGCTCCAGTTGCCGTAAGAAGTTTATGGAGAAATGATATTGACAGTGTACTGGCATATCAACCTTGTGACACTGCAGTAATTAGTGAATATAGGAATAGAGGAATATTTTCTGAAATGACTTTAAGAGCTCTAGAAGAGACAGGGAATGATATGATATATAACTATCCAAATGAAAATTCCTATCCAGGATATATAAAGTTAGGATGGGAAGTTAGAAATTATTTTTATTTGGAATTAGTTATAAATAAAAATAATCTTAAAGAGGAAACCCATTTAATTCCCGAAGATTATTTAAAATGGAAATTTATTGACTCACCTATATCAAAATATTATTATTATAAAAAAAATAATGAATACTATTTATTGCTAAAGAGAACTGGAAAAATATACTATCTATTAGGTAGATTTGACCCTATATATAAGGATCAATTTGAGGAAATTAAATATCCAGTTCTTTTTAATTATACAAAGGATAAAACTTTAATGTATAAGTTGTTAAAAAACAGAGCAAGAATAGTTTCTTATGATAAGAATAATAAATTTAAAAAACTAGATATACCTATATATAAAGGAGACTTTTTTTAAAGGGGAGAAGGAATTGATTAGAAAGCTAGTAAAATTAGTTTTAAAATATCCATTAATAATGGGAAACTATTTGTATACACGAAACTATTATAGTTCTGGAATCAAGAGTTTATCTTGGATGGAAAATGATATTAATGATGAAGATATACTTGTAATAGCACCTCATGTAGATGATGAAACTATTGGCATGGGAGGAACCTTATTAAAATATAGGGATAAAGATACGGAGAAAACTTTAGTATATATAGCAGATGGAAGTGGCAGCGTAACAGATCTCACTGAAGAGGAATTAGTTCAAAAGAGAAAAAAAGAAGCTAGGAAGGTACAAGAGATATATAAGGTGGATAATTTATATTTTATGGAGCAAGCAGATGGTCAGGTAAATTCTAAAGATGAAATAGCCTTTGAAAAATTATATGAAATAATAAAAAAAGTAAATCCTGATAGAATATTTATGCCCTATTTATTTGATGGCCATATTGATCATATAGAGTCTACTAGATTAACTTTAAATACCATAGAAAAATGGAATAAAGATTTTGATGATATATGGATGTATGAGGTAAATACTTTAAATGATTTAAGACTTATAAATAGAGTAAATACATTGGACAAATCAATATATGAAGAAAAAAAGAATATATATAAGATTTTCGAATCTCAAGATGTAATGGGTTTTGATGCTTTTATGTTGGCAGATAGGAAAAAGAGACTTATTCTACAAAAGGGATATGCGGCAGAAACATTTGTAAAATTAGATTTAGAGACAGCTTTTGAAATAGATAATATTTTAAAAGAAAAAGGATTTAATCCAGAAGAAATAAGACAATTATCCAGTCAATATAATATGGTGCTTTCATTCTTTAAGAATAGAAAATTAAAAAAAGAATATAATAATAATATGAATTATATATTAAAAAGAAAACATTTAGAAGAGATAGATGGAAATGATTAG
>JARIDA010000122.1 GCA_029257065.1 Tissierellaceae bacterium
GATAAGATGGATGAAGAATAATCCTTGTGGCTATAAGATTTTAAAAAATTTATAAAAAAAGACTTAAACCCTTAGTAATTAGTGGTTTAAGTCTTCTTTTTTATTTTATATTTACTTGTTACTCCAGTCGTAAGTTTCGGACTTTTAATTTTCATTCTAAATAAAGCATATTAATAAAGTAGTTAAATAACATATAATCTAAAGTCCATATTTAAGGGTTTAAATCATCCTCAATGTGCATTTATTTATTTTGTTTCTAATTATAATACTCATCTTTCCATCATTTCTTTACTCAATCTTCTAACAGAACCAATTTCCTTTTCAAACATCATATCTAAAATATCAAGACAATCATTTGAAGTACTCTTTATTTCATCTTGTGAAGAATCCACTGTTTCATCATACAAGTTGATTACTAATTTGGAGATTTCATCTTCTACTCCCCAAACATTTTTAGTTCTATCATTTCTATTTTCAATTAAATTATAACTCACCGATATTATAATATCTCTATAAGCGATCACTGATTTTGATTCCTTCTCTAAATAGGTTGTAAATGCATGTACTAGTCTACGGTCCATACCTAAACTCATTATATCAATCAAGAATTTTTTATCTCTTTCCAAATCAATAAGATCATTATAAAACAATCTTGAAATTGGAATCTTTAAATCAATTCTACTAGCAACAAACTTGTATATAATTTCTTTTGCCGATATGCTATATTCATCTATATTAAAGTATGTGATAGCCATCTCAAGGACCGCTTGTGCTTGATTTTTATTCATTTTACTCATATTACTCATTTCATTGACAAATTCATTTTTTAGGATAAACATTTCTGCTAGAGAGAATCCTCCAATTCGTGTTAATTCTTTATCTTCAGATTCAAAACATTTTTTAATTATATCTAATACTTGTTCGCGATAATTAGGATATAGTCTAAAAAACATATTTTTAGTATCCCTAAATCCCGCTAATCTATAATCTTCTTTATATAAATTTATTATTTTTTCTGATGCCCAATCCTTATTAATATTATAAGAAGGCCATAATGCAAATAAACTTGCAAATTTTACTGCTGAGCTTTTATCTAATGTCATCTTTTCAATTGTTCCTTTAAATTGTTCAAATAAATCACTATCTTGCCACAATAAACTACCTATTGCCCTTATCGCCTTAGATCTCGATGAATTCAATGCCTCAATCTGCAACATATCAAAAGTTTCTATTTTTTCATCTTTCGAATCAGTTAGATTTGATTTATCTAACTCTGGATTTTTATGATTAACAGCAATATCCTTAAGAATATCTAATATCTTCTCTTCCCATGTTGAGATGTTTTTCTCCTCAATAATTGTACAAATATAATTTGCCCTATATGAAGTATGATCATATTTATACCTCAAAATCATTCTTTCCAATAAATCTACAGACACATCTTCTAGAAACTTACTATGAGCTATTCCACTAAATAAAGAATCTATATATATTTCTAAAATTTCTTTATCTTCTGAAAGTATCAGTTCTATCATTCTTTGAGGTTCTGCAGAAACAGCACTCTCAAAGCTTCTTGAAAATTCTTCAATAGAACTTTCTATAATCCCTTCAGGCCCTTGTTTAAATCTAACATTTCTCTTTTCATTAATTTTTTTATTAGTTAATATTTCTAACCATCTTTTATTACTTATTTTTTTTCCAGCTATAGGTGAGCTTACAATTCCACTATAACCATCTGAATATTTGTATCTACTATTAACATCTTTATATTTTCGCTTTAAAACACATAATAAATTTTTTGCCTCATTACTTAGTCGATCATATGGTAAAACTTCTAAAATATCTTTCTGTAAATCGCCCCAAAAACTCCAATATACTTTGCAACCATTATTCTCTTTGTTAAACTCAATTCTTTTTTGATATCTATCTTTCGCATCTGGTGATATATAATCAATTACAGTTTTTACTAATAATTCAAAATTACTTTTATTACAATGTTGACAAAATTTGCTAAATAGATTTTTGCTAAGTAATAACTGATCACTATTTCCACTTGTTTTATCAAATATATTATTATCCAAATCACTACATAAATATTTAATCACTAAATCGCTATAATTCTCTGGCAAGTTATATATAGATTCTAATATAATCTCATTGAATAAATAATAGCCCTTACCCATGTAATCTTTATATATTTCTAAGAAAGTTTCGGGATCTATATTAATTATAGATTCATTAGCCTTCTTGATAATTTCAATACATGTTCTTTCAATACTATTATTCTGAAAACTTCTTCCAGACCAACCACTTAAACTTGTTATTTTTTCATTTGCCACTGGAATATAAGGTAGCAACAAATTAACAACATCAATACCATTTTGAATAACGATTTTAAAATCTTCGTTTAAAAAGTAATTTTCATTTCCATAAGTACTTTTATCTTTACTATTAATTTTGTTTTCAAGTAAAAAAGCCATAACGCGTATAGTTCTTACTTCGCATTTTTTAAGCATTTCTTCTACATCAAAATAAATATTAGCCATTTGTGGATATTTATAATAGAATTTCATACGCAGTTCAAACATTTCATCGCTATCTTCATTTATATCATACCTAAAGCACCTCAAAAAAATATTATCATCTTCTTTAGATTTGAATCCTTTTTTTTCAATAAATAAAATATCCTCTTCATTATATCTAGGCGACATACTTATAAGTAAATTCATCACTATATCTTTTTTTTCAGCAATATTAAACCATTCTTCTAAAATACCATACTCTCTTAGTAATCGAATATAATGTGGTTTAGAATTTATGACATTGTTTATAATATGGTCACTATATTCCTTATCTTGACAATTATTAATAATAAAACACTTTATATTTTCATCTATAGTATCTACTTGATTTAATACTTCAAAAAAAATAAATTTAATAGAATATCTAATTTCCTGTGATTCTAAGATTTTTTTACCAACTTCAAGGAAATCTTGACTATCATACTCAATTAAACTTTGCATGAACATTTGAACTTGATATCTTCTTCCTGGCGTCTGTTTCTCTTTATTTCCAATTATTTCTACTATATCTTTATTGTCATGATATAGTATAAACATTTTCTCAGCCAGAAAATAATCCAGTATCGATTGATGGGCAAATGAAACTTTATTTTCTTGAATTATTAAAAAATCATTCGATGATAAAAACTCTAAACATGATCTATTAATATTTAATATTTGTAATGGAAGATATATTTTTTTTGATTCATTAAATTTAGTCATCAATTCTTTTTTTGCTGTATTTAAATCACTTTCTCTTTGTCCTATATCTGAATATTTACTTGATAACTGACTCCACCATTCTATAATTAAATGATTTGCAGTAGAACACTCATTATATTCCTTACTGGAGTCTAACTTTTGCCATATATACAGATTGCTTGGAATTTTTAATATCTTTTTTAATTTATCTGTTAGTAATTCATACCTATCTCCAATAAGAGTTTTTATTGAATCAGTATCTAATTCACTGACTTCAATTTTACACCAATCTATATTTTTTTTATCAGTCTCTTGAAATAACTTCTTAATATTGTTATCATTCTCTAAATCATATGTTCTACATACAAATACTATAGATATTTTATGCTCTCTCTCATAGTTTATTTTTTCTACTTGATTAATTATTTGAGAGCATACCTTTAAAGAATCCCAAGAATGTGATTGTGTCCAACGCAATGCATCTAGCTGGTCTAAAATTATTACTCCTTGTTTATTTTTAGATATACTGTGTATGCAATGAGGTATTGATGCAGGTAATCCCAATTCTTCACTCCATTTATCAGCATTCACACTAGGAATATTTTTATCTAATTTGATTGCTAAATATGGTATGACATTTTCTTCACAATATTTAATAATATCTTGTGTGCACCCACTTTTACCTATCCCAGCTCTTCCATGTATTATTAAAGATTCCTCTAACTCTACTTTTTCTCTACAAATAGAAAATTCATCTCTTTCAATAAGTCCATCATTGAATGGAATAAAATGATTTTTATACTCTTCATTTAATTCTTTAAATCTAGGAATAATTCTCGTATCATTAGCAAGACTCTTTAATATTATATTATTTTCTTCTAAAAAATCATATAATAAAGTTTGATTAATTTCTTTTCCTAAAATATCCCCATCAACAATCCAAGAAACAAAATTATCATATATATCTTTTTCATTACCATTTAATAACCTACTTATTTTTTCTAAAACTATTTCTCTCAATTCTGAATCTGGCCATTGCCTATAAGAAGTTCTTTCCAAATAGTCTATACATCTTATAATCCCTGATTCTTTCTTCCAATCTATCTCCATAACATCACAATAATTTTCAAAGAAATTAATATTTTCTTGGCTAGAACTAAGTATTTGCCCCTTATAAAAATCATCGGGTATCTTATTAGTATTTCTCGCTCTATATATTAAATCTTCTAATAGAGTGAATGCTAAGGGAGACACCAATGACACTTTATTTGATTTATCTCTGTCGAGGTGATATTTCCAATTATTAAAAATTTTTTTTTGATTAGTATCTCCATAGGTCCAGTATTCTTTACTCCCATTCCTTCCTTTACATTGTTGACCTTCTTTGCTGCCATCTTTATTTCCTATCCAAATATCAATACCTTGTTCATCATCGCCTATAGCTTCTAAAACAACATAATTTAATTTTTCTTCTAAGACTTCTAATATTTGATAAATTGTCCATCTAACTTCAAACCTATTACCATTTTTAGCAGCTCTGCCACCTATTTCATAAGGCATATTAAATACCTCCTTAAATTTATATTATTTTTAAAATCTTCAAATTACTTTTTATTGAAATTGTTCATTAGTTATTATTATTTGTTTATGAATTATTAAGGACTTTGTTCATAGGAGATTATATGGTACCTGCTTTTTAAAACATTTTTTATTAATTTTCTTAATTAATAAAAAATTGTGAATTATTTCTGTTTGCCTGCTACTCTCTTATATTTTAATACCATAATAATTGATCTATTTCGAATGAATATTCATAGTTAATTTCAGTTATATTTCCAAAAATAACAGTATACTTCTCAAACACATAATATTTTACATATTACAATCTTCATTTTTATTATATCAGAAGTAAAGATTCAGTCTATTATGAATCTTTAGATAGCCCTAAGTTTTATGGACAATCCTCTTAAGTATAAAGAACTTAAAATATCATTTTAACAATTTATTTTAATTTTAATATTGCTATCAGAAATATTTTTAAATGATACTACTTAAAATCAAGAAAGTCCTGAAACCTCTATTTTTAGAGATTTCAGGACTATATTTATTACTTATTTGTTGTTTTATACTATTACTCCAGCCGTAAGTTTCGGACTTCTAGCTCCCTATGGTCGCTATAAGTCTCGACAACTCTGACAGGGGTAACTCCATTAATTTCATCGTCGTTTTACTCGATGAAATTAGGAGTTACTCCCATTCTATCGTTGC
>JARIDA010000129.1 GCA_029257065.1 Tissierellaceae bacterium
CTAGAGGTTTACCTTCCAAATATCCCATTTTTATACCCTTGTCCCCATATATCCCCTCCATTACTTTTTCTTGAGTGTTTTTACTAGAATAAATAATATTATAATCAGAGAGATATTTATCAAACAATTTAGTTTTTCTAGTTCCACTTGTTCCCATAACTCCAATATTTTTTACTTTAGGAAAGTTTTCTTTTAAATAAGTATCTACTTCCTCTATAGCATTCAATATTTCAAAGGACAGTTCTTTCTGTAATTCCTCTATAAAATAATGGGCAGTAATACATGGTATACAGCATATATCTACTCCTGTTTTCTCTAAATTTTTACCACTTTCAATCATTGCTCCTAAGGGACTTTCTCCATTTCCCAATATAGCCTCTGTTCTATCTGGAATTTTTGGATTGCTATCTATTATAACTCTAAAATGGTCCTGTTCCTCTACTATACTAGTTTCCTTAATAATTCTCATATAAAAGTCTACCGTAGCTTCTGGACCCATACCACCAATTATACCTATTATTTTTTCATTCATTCTATACCTCCTATTAAGCCAAAATATGCATTCTTTATCTATTCATAGGTTCCCTTTACAATTACCTCTCCATCTTCAACCATAATTTTACCATTTGCTATTACTGTTTGTATTTCTATATTTTTATCTATAATAATTAAATCTGCATCTGAACCCTCTAGAATATTTCCCTTTTTAGGATCCAATTTAAGAGCTTTAGCTGGGTTAGATGTATAAAATTTTAAGGCTTTTTCAATATCAAAATTAAAGTCTTTAACCATTGTTCTAAATTCCTTGTACAATGAACCAACAGATGACACTCCAATTTCTAATATATTTCCATCTTTATCATAATTAGACCAGCTTCCATAGCCATCAGAACTTATAAGTATGTTTTCTAGAGGAACTCCCTCCTTTTTTGCCCTTAACACGGCTTTTGAAGGACTCCTATCTTCGTATAATCCACATGTTAAGTCTATTGTACCACCCTTTTCAACATAATTAAAAGCTCCTTTTAATAATTTTTCACTTCTATTTACATGAGTTGGAATCATAGTTGTAATTGGAATATCCGTTTCAACTGTTATTTTTTCTATAAGATTTAATCCTTCACTCCCATCCCCCATGTGAATGAGTACAACCCCTGCCTTTCCTGACAGCATACCAGCGACTCTTGCATCTGAAGCCAGTCTTAATAGCTCATCATAAGATACATGTTATGATCTATGATCTGAAAGAGCAATCTTCACACCTATTATTTCTTGGATATATAATATATCTTTTTTAACAGATTCTGTTATAGTGATTGATGGATAACCATATGACCCAGTATGAACATATACAGATAAACCTTCTTCCTTTAAAGCCTTTGCCTTAGCTAGGAGATCTTCCACACTTCTAGTTAGTGAATCTGTACCTAAAAGACCTATAACAGTAGTTATTCCAACTTCTGTGAGTTTAGAAAGGATAATCTCTGGAACCCTTGTTTTAAAACTTCCCTCTCCTCCTCCACCAGTTATATGAATATGATTATCTATAAATCCTGGTATAAGGCTTTTATTCTTACCATCAATTATTTTTATTTCTTTCTTATATTTATCTAATTCAATCTCATCCTCAATTAGACCTATTTTATCATTTACTACTAATACATCCTTTATACCTATATATTCAGGTGAATAAACCTTTATATTTTTAATTAGTATCATTGGACACCTCTACTTTATAATTTTAATTTGATATACCTTTCTTAATATTCTGATTATATTACTTCTAATTTATCTTGTCAATTTCATTTGATACTTGCATTTACCATTATCCACCCTATATAACTATTTTATTAATCTTGCTTTAATATTTTTTATGATATAATAATAAAAAATTAAAATGTAAAATACAGAAGATTCTTTTACAAAATTTCCAAGTTTATCTAGTAACTTAAAAGCTAACAGTCTATCTCTATAATATCATGGTGCGATACTCTATTCTCTTCATCTGATAGCTGCATATAATCTCCATACGCCCTTGTTAAAACCTCATCGTAATATCTTGACACTGGAAATTTATATCCTTCAAATTCCCATTCTATAGAATCTTCTAAATTTGATCTTGTCATCATAAAATTCTCTAAAACCCCTATACCTAGATTTGCTAAATCTGCTAGATATTCTGTGTTTATATCATTAAATCTAGTCATTATCCTTAAGACCCAATTTTCAACTTGCATTTTTGAAAATGGAAGTATTTTTATTAGCTTATGCTTGAACTTAGCTTTATTTCTAGCTCTTCCAGGCTCTAACTTTTCATACCTTGTCTTGATTCTATATTTAAAAAGTGAATCAATTATTCTTAAAAGCCATATTTGATACTTACCCCTAGTACTGTTGGGCTCGATATTATCAAATAGAAATATATCTATATAAATACCATGATACATATCTATTCCCTGTACTTTTTTATATCAACACCTAATATTAAGTCAGAACGCTTTTCAATCCTCATAGAGAATCATCCCTCTATATTTATTTTACAAGTCTTAATCCGTCCTTGTCATCATACTCTCTGCTATCTTCAAATCCTTTACCGAGTCTATTTCAACCCAATCACTGGACTGGATCTTATATATTTCAATATGATATGCCTGACATAATATAATCTGTTCCACTTTGGATTTCTATATCAAATATTTTATTGTTTTCATCAAATTTCAAAACCCATTCACCAGAAAAATCTTGTTTTATCCCACTAAATTAAGTTGATTTATTTAAGCCAGGGAATAATCTAAGAAATCATCTTCTCCTTGTCCTTTACATTCATTAGAACATACTCATAATGCAAATATGGATTCTTGCTAAGTTTAAAGTCTATCAACATATGCCTATAGTTTTCAATAGAAATACTAGATAAGCCTATAAACTCACCATCGATTTTGCCCAATTGATGCATATCTTTGGAAATTCTAAATACAGTACCAGCTCTAGTCTCTACTAGACCTTCATCCCCAGAACCAGATTCATTCACTAGCACAAGGCAATTTCTGCTCTTTGATTCCAATAAATAATCAATGGCCTTTTCTTCAAAGATTAAATTTCCTTCTATAAGCAAAAAATCTTCATCTATGTAGTTTTCTGCTAATACCAAAGAATGCATGGTTCCTGTCCATTTAAACCTATCAGAATAGATAAGTTCAACATCTTTGATATTTAAGTTTTCAAAATAATAACTTTTATATCCTACAATTATGATTATTCTATTTATCTCCTTATCTTTTAATATCCTAATAAGTCTTTCAATAATTGTAGTTCCTTCTATTTCAAGAAATGTAGCAGGTTTGTCAAAGTCTTCCCTTTCGCCCGCTGCAAGTATTACCGCCTGTCTGATATTTGATTTCACTTCCATATGAGCACCTTCTTTCTTATAATATATAAAAGATAGCCTATCTACTTTGGATAATAACCTATCTTTTATATATTATCCTTAATTATTCATGGAACTTTAATTTTGTCTAAAATAGAAAAATATTAACTATTAGAGAAATTAATTTATTGTTACAGATTAATTATACACTGAATATGCTAATTTAAAATAAATAGAATTAAATTTTAATCCCACTTTATAATTCAAGTTGCTTATAAGTTCCTTTACTTGTGGGGTTTTATCAGTTAATCTCTGTAGTATAGAGCTGTTTCATAGGAAAATACAGTCCTTTTGTATTTTCCTATGAAAAAAATAATATTCATCATAATCTCCATCTTTTGAAATATAAATACCTCTATCAATCCTAGTAAGTATATTTTCTCTTAATAATCTTGTAAGATAGATTGTAGGAATTCCTTCCTCTCTACAATGCTGTATTGTAATAATTCCATTATTGTTTTTTAGATATTCGAGTATTTTATCTTTATAGTTCATATGAATCTCCTTTGTTGCATTCATACTGATATTATATAATTTTATCAGTGTAAATCCAACAGGCTTAAAGCTAATTGTTACAATTCAACCTTTATTTATTGTACCTTTATTAAATGCTGTAAACTCAATAATCTCTTCATTAATATAAATACATCTTTTGTCATTTCTATTCTTATATATTATATTGTGACCGAATGAAAACAACAACCTTATAATTATTCAAACTCACATTTCATTTTAATTAATGGTATTATATATTAAAGGAGGTATTCTACTTATGAATTTTGGATCAATATTAAGGTTTTTAGAAAATTACGAGGATATACACAGGTAGAACTAGGAGTTAAGATAGGATTAAACGACGTCAGGATTAGACAATATGAAAGTGGATCAAGAACTCCAAGAGAAGACTTACAAAAAGAATTTGCAGAAGCTTTAGATATAAAAGATTTATATTTAGAAACAGGTGGATTCCCTGAGAGTTTAGAAGAGGCTATGTATGGCTTATTTAAGTTAGATTCCACCTATCCATTAAAGATAGAAGAAGTAGATATTGAATATGAGGGCAAAAGAGGAAACACATATACAAAAACAGAATATGTTATGCATTTTCAGGATGCAGCAGCTGCATCTATGTCAAGTTTTTTACCTGCTTGGAAGAAAATGAGAGATGATTATGATAATGAAGAAATTACAAAAGAAGAATATGAAGATTGGAAAGCAAATTG
>JARIDA010000015.1 GCA_029257065.1 Tissierellaceae bacterium
GGATTACTTATCGATGACTTGTTAGAAAAATCTGATCAAGCCATGTATAAAGCAAAAGCAAGAAATGGAACTAGCTATGAATTTTTTAGCGACTTACTATAAATAAAATGTTTAAAGTTTAGATATAGGTATCTATAAACAAATATTAGATTTGAGATGTCAAAGATTTAAACTTGGATAAACAAGTCATATTATTATCATTCCTTAGTTTTTTACCATGTTCTAGAAAGAATATTTATAACTACATTTTGATACTTTAATCATCTTGATAGTTTTCATAGAAGTAATCCAAATTCATCTCTTAAATCAGCCCTATATAAACTTTCAACATTTTATTTATAGTAAGTCGCTAAAAAATTCATAGCTAGTTCCATTTCTTGCTTTTGCTTTATACATGGCTTGATCAGATTTTTCTAACAAGTCATCGATAAGTAATCCATCTGTGGGAAATATACTGACACCTATACTTATATCTATATAAATTGATTCTTTACCAATTTTAAATGGAGTCTCTAAAGCTTTTATAATTCTCGAAATTAATAACTCAGCATCAGTTTGAGTATCCATATTATTTGATATAATAATGAACTCATCTCCTCCTAATCGTCCTATGAAATCATCTTCTCTAATACAGTTCTTAAGTCTATTTACAACAAATTTTAAAGCCTCATCTCCAGCTTTATGACCATAGTTGTCATTTACGGCTTTAAATTTATCAAGATCAAACATAATAAAGAAAAGCTTTTCATCTGTATTTTTATAATCATTTAATTTTTCTAAAATATAGTTCATTATATATTGTCTATTGGCTATTCCAGTTAAAATATCATAATTTGCAAGTTTATAATAAGTATCTGATTGTTTGGTTATAATATCCAGATTGTGTTCTAATAAGACATTTTTCGAAGCAGAAGATATGCCAAAGAAAACTATTAAATATCCTAAAATAATGAAAACCATTAAAAGAATCATTTCAAAAATTGTAACTGCATTACTTAAAAGTTTTCCGTCCCATGATGAACTCTTAATTAAGAATATAAATGCTATCATAAGATATGTTGACATTAAATAAATTATTTTCTTATTAATTTTTTCTAATGTCTCTCTAAATTTCTTTCCGGCACCTTTATAAAAAAATACAAATAGTAGAATATGAAAAACTACACTTGTAGCATTAATAATATGAAAACTTGCATTGTATCCTTCAATCAAATCATAAATTAGACTAGAGATTAAAAGAATTATTGTTGAAAATATCCATGTGCTAAGCATGGCAAATAGTTTAATAGAAAATGGATCTTCAAAGACCATAATTATGTAAAATATAAAAGAAAATCCTACTGAATATGACAAATATTTATATATAGCAGGATCCATAACTATAGAGTTGATATAATTTAATAAAACTCCAAGAAATAAAGCATTTATTATGTAAGCTATAATACAATATAGATTGGATCTTTTCTTTGTTAGCATGGTATGATTTGTAAGTATATTAAGCATGGAAATCATAATTGGTGCAAATAGCATAATAGATCACTCCTTAATAAATGTTTTATATTATTTTACTTTGATTATATCATAGGTGAAAACTTTTGCGTACCCAATATAGACCTCCTAAACAAAATATGTTCCCTAAGACTCTCTCAGGGAACATAAAATATAACTACATATTCAGTTAGAATCTCTTAAAACTTTGTATTTTAAATTATTTCTTCTGTTTTACTCCTTTACAAGCAGTGTCACTGTTTCCACATGTGTTGTTTGTGCAAACATGTCTACTGGTTGAATTTCTACTAACTTAAATCCATTTTCTGTTAAATAGTTTAAATCTCTTGCAAGTGTTGCTGGATTACAGGATACATATATAAATTTTTCTGGACTCATTTCTATTATTGTATCTAATAATTCTTGCTCACAACCTCTTCTTGGTGGATCTACAACTAATAGATCTGCGCTTATTCCCTGATCTTTTAGTTGAGGTAAAAGTTCTTCTGCTTTTCCTTGGAAAAATCCTACATTTTCCATATTATTTAATTCTGCATTTTCTTTGGCATCTTCTATTGCATCTTTGGAAATTTCTATTCCGTAAACCATTTTAGCCGCTTTAGCTAAGTGAAGTGTTATTGATCCTATTCCACTATAAAGATCTATTACTGTTTCATCGCCCTTTAAATCTGCATATTCCAATACTTTATCGTACATTTTCTCAGCTTGATCAGTATTTACTTGGAAAAAAGATTTTGCTGATATTTTAAATTCTATATCACCTATTTTATCTATTATTTTTTCATCTCCATAAATAATAGTTGTTTTTTCTCCCATAACCACATTTGTCCTTTGATTGTTAACATTATGAATTATACTTTTGATTTCTGGAACTCCTGTAGTCAGTCTTTCTATAAATTCTTTTCTAATTGGAAGTGTTCCACCTTTAGTAACTATTATTACCATAGTGTCCTTTGTTTCTCTAGCCGTTCTAACTATAATATGTCTTACTATACCATCGTGTGATCTTCTATTATAAGTCCTAATATTATTTTCAACCATATATTCTCTTATTATTCTAACCACTCTATCTGCAATTTCCTCTTGAATTACGCAAATTTCAGTATCTACTACTCTATGGGATCCTCTTTCATAATGTCCTATTGCTACTTTTCCATCCACATATCCTACTGGTATTTGAACATTGTTTCTATATCTATATGGTTCTTCCATTCCTATTACGTCATGTATTAGTATATCTTCTAGTTTTCCTATTCTTTCAATATCATTTTCTATTCTATCTTTTTTAAATTTTAACTGCTCTTCATATTTCATGGATTGTAACTGACATCCACCACATATATCTGATACTTTACATTTCGATTCTATTCTTTTATCTGATTCTTGTAATATATTTAAAGTTTCAGCTTTTACAAAACTTTTCTTTAATTACAATATTTCAGCTTCTACCTTATCTCCTATAATTCCCTTGTCCGTAAAAACTGTAAATCCATCTACTCTTAATACTCCGTCACCTTGATGAGTAATATCTATTATTTCTCCATTTACTTTTTGTCCAATTTCTATTGGTAAATCCATTTAATAATCTCTCCTTTTTTACACTAATATTGATTATAACATAGTTACAACTGTACTTAAACTAAAAAAAAGATATAGAAATGGAAATTTATCCAATCCACTTCTATATCCCTCACAATTTATCTTAATCTATTTCATTTATTGATATATTTGCTGCCTCTGAAATTGCATCTAATGCTCTTCTTGGTATTAGAGCATCTCCTATTACATAAAATGGTATTTCCCTATCTTGACAATATTGCTTTATGTCATTTGATTTATTAGCATTATAGCCTACTGCCATAATCACATGATCTACTTCTAAATCTTTATTTTTACTTTTTTCTTTATATATTACTCTATCTTTTTTTATTTCTAAAAGTTCTACAGATGTTTTTAACTCTACACCAAGTTCCTTTAAATTTTCTATTACACTAATTCTTCTCAGTTCTCCTAAATCTTCCCCAATTACTTTCTTCTCTTCTAGCACAGTTACATGTGTGTCTTCTTGATTTGCTAAAAGTTCTGCCATTCCTACACCAGCAAATCCTCCACCTATTATTGCAATTTTTCCTTTTGGTTTTACTTTGCCTTTTAATAAGTCTGTAAACAGATGAACATTTTTCAATTTATTACCTGGAATAGTTAATCCTCTTGCATCCGCTCCTGTTGCTATAATAACTCTATCGAAATTTTCATCTGATATCATTTTATCTATAAATTCAGTTTCCATGTGTAGTTTAATATTAGATTTTTCAATTTCCTCAATTCTAACTTTAAGACTATTTTCAAATTCTTCTTTTCCTGGTATTCTACCAGATAGTCTTAATTGTCCACCTAATATATCTGTCTGTTCAAAAAGTTCTACTTCATGACCTCTAGCATTCAGTATTAATGCTGCTGACATTCCACCTACTCCACCACCAATTACTGCTATTTTCTCTGGTTTTTCTGTATCAGTTATCTCATATACTTTTTCTTTACCAACCATAGGATTTCTAGAACATGTTATATGTGGCATAATATTATCAACTAATCCTCCATAACATCCTTGATTACAACCTATACATGTAATTATTTTATCCCCATTTCCTGATTTTGCTTTATTACAAAATTCTGGATCAGATAATAATCCTCTACCTATAGCTATTAAATCCGACTTTTCTTCAGTTAATATTTTTTCAGCCTGATCTGGATTATTAATTTTCCCCATAGCAGTTACAATTAAATCTGTTGATTCCTTTATTCTTCCTGTTTCTTCTATATTAAAGTCTTTTTCTATTTCTACAGATGGAATGGTGTATTTTTTAGCATCTGTTTGTATATTTCCTCTTCCTATATTTAATACATCTACACCTGCATCTTCCACTAATTTTGATATTTCAATTATATCTTCTACCTCTAGCCCATCTACAAGGTAATCATCTTTAGATACTATTGTTAAAAATATTGGCATATCTTTAGAAATATTTTCTCTTATCTCCTCAATAACCTCTATTAACAATTTCGCTCTTTTTTCTAAAGAACCTCCATATTCATCCGTTCTCTTATTAAATGCTGGACTTAAAAATGCATGAAGTGTATTACCAAGTGATGCATTAAGATCTATTACATCAAATCCTGCCTTATAAGCTCTTTTTGCCGCTTGTCCATAGAGTTTTACTATTTCAGAAATATGCTCCAATTCTAATTCTTCTAGAACCTTCTTATTTTTTAATTCGTATTTACTTGGGAATAATCTATCTAAATTTTGTTCTTCATCAAATCCCGTCCATCCATGCCAAAGTTGAATTCCTATTTTACCATCTGCCTCATGAACTGAATCGACTAATCTTTTAAAGTCATCTATATAATCATCTTTAGTAATTGATAAATATTTTTTTGATGAGGAGTATTCTGATATATCTGTCCCCTCTACTATATTTAATCCGGTTCCTCCTAAAGCTCTTGTAACATGATAATCAATTAACTGTTGATTGATCTTTCCCTCTTCTTCTGCTAATTTAGTTCTAATTGCTGGAAATATAACTCGATTTTTCAATTCCAGTCCTCTAATTTTAATTGGTTCAAATAATTTTTTGTAACTCATACTTTTCCTCCTTATAGTAACATTGTCTTTAATTATTATTTCTATATTAATATTATTCATTTCTCCTTTGGACAAACTCTTATAATATACATTATATCACATCTTTAGCTATCTTCCTGTTTTATTTTTTTTACATATTATCTTTAAGCAACAAAAAAACTAACTATTAATAGTTAGTTTTTATCTTTAATCCCACCAAAATATCCATATAGAAGAATTTTTTATACTACTTGCTAAACCATTCAATGTTTCTATTTCTGTCTGAAATACTATATCCTCACAAAAAGCCATTTGTTCTTCTGCAACTAATTGACAAGTTTCATCATCTGTAATTGGATTTTCTAATTTTAATTCCCATGTATCATAGGACATGCACACTGGAACCGCCTTATAATTTTCATACCATTTTTTAAATACTGATGCTTGTTCTTCTGGCATTGGACAGTCATTAAATCCTCCTATTGGAATCCAAATGGGTATCTCCCAAGGATTTTCTGTAGGAATTTTGGCTATTATAATTTCTTCATATTCGGCCTGAAATGCAGTTACCATATTATTAGGGTCCATCTCTATAAGATCTCCCTCAACTAAATCATAATATTCATATATGTCTTCCATTCTCTCATCTAATATTTCATCTGCATCTAAATCTTCGACTTCCATTAGCATCTCTTGTCTCCAGCTATTTATACTGTCATTCGTAGGATATATTCCATAATCCTCCATTATTATTTGAATCATCTCATCTAAATATTCTGATGGATATATTATTAGCGGAATGTATCCTTCTTCTTTCCCCTCTTTTTCCATCTCTATAAATCTCTCTTCTATTTCATCTCCATTAGCAGATAAATACACTTCATAATCAAAATTTAAAAAACTGTATAAATATTTATAATGCTTCTTTATCTTATACTTCCTTAAATCCATTTATTAGCCTTCTTTCTTTAATATATATTTAAAACATGTTAAACCATTATACCATAAAGATTTTAACTTTTATACAGCTTCATATTTTAGATAAAAAAACTAACCCGAAGGTTAGTTTTAAATAATTATATCAGTTTTATTCCATTTTTTTCGAAACTAATCATTCTCTCTTTATATAAATTTCCAGTTGCTCTTTTAAAAGCTGATTTAGACATTCCAAATTCTTTTCTTATATCCTCTGGATCACTTCGATCATTGAAAGGGATAAATCCATTTCCTTCTCCAAGCTTTTTAAGAACTGTATTTACATCTACAGCCATTTCATTATGAGCTCTTCCTCTTAATGATAAATCTAATTTACCATCTCTTTTTACATTGGCAACTCTAAGTTCTAATTTATCACCAATTTCATAAGCTCCAACTAATTCTTCATTTGGTATTAATCCATTATATTTATTTTCAACTGCTACAAAAGCACCTATATCTTTATTTATACTATAGATGGTCCCAGTCACCATTTCATTTTCTTTGTATGGTGAATCTGTTGATAAATATTTTTGAAGATTCATACTGGCACAAATTCTTCCTGATTTATCTACATACAATGCAAATAAATATTCTTCTCCATCTATTACTCTTCCAACTGTTTCTGAGAAAGGTAGAAAAACATCTTTATCTAATCCCCAGTCTAAAAATGTTCCAAAACTTGCCTGTGTTTCTACTTTAAGAGGAACAATTTCTCCCACTTGACCTTTTGCCTCTTTGGTTGTTGCTATAACTCTTTCCTGGGAGTCATTATAAACCATAACTTCGATTTCATCTCCTACTTCCGCATCAATTGGCACCTGATCTTTAGGTAAGAGAACATCTCCCTCTTCATTGCCTTCCAAGTCTAAATTTAAATAAGCTCCCTGAGATTTAAATCTCATTATTTTTAACTTTTGTCTACGTCCTAATTCTATCATATTAACTAGTCTCCTTTTTAATTTTATCTTTATCAATTTTATCATATTCTTAAATATTTGCTATTAAAATAAAAAACACTTCGTTAGAAGTGTTTTTTACTAATCTTCTATTTGTGGATTGTCAAACACTGTTTTATATTCTGACGCTTTTACAAAATTATCCACTTCTCTTTTTGCTCTGTTAACTGGAAGCAACACTCCTGCTCCTCCAACACAGCCTCCTGGGCATCCCATTCCTTCGATTAAATATCCATCCAATCTTCCTGCTTTTGCCAAGGCTAACATCTTTCTACAATCAGCCACACCATTGGCACTATGAGTTTTTACCTCTACACCTTCATTGTATATCTCTATACTGGATTTAACCGCTGCTGCCACTCCTGTTGCATATGCAAATCCTCTTCCTGGTCCTGATGCATCCATTAATTCATCATTTTCATCTTCTTCAACTTCTGTAACATCTATATTTCCAGCTACAAATATTGCTGCTAATTCTTCATATGTTATTACAAAATCTACATATGGTCTCACTTTTTCATCCATAGCTTCTATTTTTTTAGAAACACAAGGTCCTATAAATACTATTTTTCCCTCTGGACTTCGCTTTCTTATTAATTTGGCAGTTTCCACCATTGGAGTACTTGACTCAGATACATAATCATATAATTCTGGATAGAATTTTTCCACTGTTAAAGTCCAAGATGGACAACAGGATGTACCTAAGAATGGTTGTTTTTCTGGTACTATATCTGTAAATATTTCTGCTTCATGTTTTGCGGTAACATCTGCACCATAAGCAACCTCTACTACTTCTGTAAATCCTAATTCTTTAATAGCTTTAACAATTTTACCTGGTGTAGCAAGTGGACCAAATTGTCCTACAAAAGAAGGTGCTATTATTGCATGAACTTTTTCTTCCCTTTTTAATGCTAAAACCAATTGAAATATATTTGATTTATCTGTTATAGCTGCAAATGGACAACTAACTATACACATTCCACAACTAACACATTTATCATAGTCTATTTTTGCTCTACCATATTCATCAGAATATATTGCATCTGCACCACAAGATTCCTTACATGGTCTATCTCTTTTCACAATAGCACTATATGGACAAGCATCTTTACATCTTCCACAATCTATACATTTTTCCTTGTCTATAATAGCTCTATCTTTACCCATTTCAATTGCATTAACAGGACAAACTATCATACATGGATGTGCAATACATTTTTTACATCTCTCTGTGACAATATGTTTAGAATCCTCACATGCTACACATGCAAATGGTATAACATTTACCAATGGTTCTTCTATTATACTATGTGTTACTACAGCATCCTTAACTCCCTTAGACAGTCTTTTGTTTTCATTGTCTGACTCACGGTTTAAACCTAAACCCAATCTAGTTCTAGCAGCTACTATAGCTCTTTCATGAAAAACACTGCCTCTGTATTTTGCCATTTCACCATCAATTACTTTATAAGGTATATCATCAACTTCTTCTGGGTCTCTACCTTCCCAAGCAATTTTTGCTATTTCTGTATATATTTGTCTACGAAGATATGTAATTGGTGTAAATAGGCCTTTCATCATGCCTTATTCACCTCGTTAGAGTTTTCCACTTCATCCTTTTCTATTAATTGAATTATCTCTGATATTACTTGATCAATTCTTCTAGATGATCTTATCTTGCCATTTATACTAACTACAGGCGAAATTTTAGGTTCTTCTTTACAGGATTTTAAGCATACTACTGATTCTAAGTTTATTTTACCTGGCTGATCTTCTTGTAGTTCTTCTAAGTATTCATATAAATTTAAATTACCCATCATACTACATTCAGTACCCATACAAACTTTTACATCTACAATCATTTTTATTCCCCCTATTTTTATTTTTCTATACTATTAAACTATATTATATCAGATTTACCTGATAATAGTAAATTTTCAAATCCTCTAATTATCACCATCTATTTTTTCTTTTAATTCAGAAAGATATAACCATCTGTCCATTTTTTCTGATAATTTTTCTTCTAATACATCCTTTTCCCCAATTAAATCTTCCAGCTTTGAATAATCCGTTGCATATTTTTCAATTTCTTTATTTTTTTCTTCAATACTATTTTCAAATTCCATTATATCTTGATGAATAGTGTCCCACTCTCTTTGTTCATTATAAGAAAATTTTAGACTTCTATTTTTATTTTTTCTAACAGTTTTCTTTTCTTCCCTCTTTTGAGTTTTAACCTCCTCAACTTCTTCTTCTCTATTTTGTGATTTGAAATAGGTGTAATTTCCTGGATATTCTTCTATTTCTCCATTCTCTATGTGGAATATTTTTTCAACTGTTTTATCTAGAAAATATCTATCATGAGATACTATTATTACAGGTCCAATAAATTCATGAATATATTCTTCTAAAACTTGTAAGGTTATAATATCTAAATCATTAGTAGGTTCGTCTAGTATTAAAAGATTTGGTCCCTCCATAAGCACTCTTAGAAGATACAATCTTCTTCTTTCTCCTCCTGAATATTTCTCTATTGGAGTATATTGTTCTTTACTATCAAATAGGAATCTTTCCATCATTTGAGAAGCTGTTATTTTATCTCCATTTGATGTTTCTATATACTCTCCACCTTCTTTAATATACTCAATTCCTCTCATAGATTCATCCATATCTTTTATCTCTTGAGAGAAATATCCTATCTTTACAGTTTCACCTACTTCTACGGTACCCGAATCAGCTTCTAATCTTCCGGTTAAAATATTCATTAAGGTTGATTTTCCTGCACCATTTTCTCCTAAAATTCCTATTCTATCATCTCTTAATATAGTATAGGAGTAATCATTTATAATATTTTTCCCATCAAAGGACTTAGATACATTTTTTATTTCTATTATTTTTCTACCTAATCTTTGACCTGCAAGGGATATTTCAACTTCTTCATTATTAATATTCAACTTATTCTCCTGTAATTCTTCAAATCTTTCAACTCTTGCTTTTTGTCTAGTGCCCCTTGCACGAATTCCTTGTTTCATCCAGGCTAATTCTTGTTTGTATAGGGATTCTCTTTTTCTCTCCATAGATAGAGCCATTTCTTCTCTTTCAGCTTTCTTTTCAATATAATAGTTATAATTTCCCTCATATACATTTAATTTTTTATTTTCTAATTCTATTATTTTATTGCTTACTCTATCTAGAAAATATCTATCATGAGTTACCATTAATAGAGCACCAGATCTATTGGATAGAAATTCTTCTAACCATTCAATTGTTCCATCATCTAAATGGTTTGTAGGTTCATCTAGTATAAGTAAATCAGCTGGATTTATTAGTGCACTTGCCAAAGATACTCTTCTTATTTGTCCTCTAGAAAGTTGGGATACATCCTTTTTAAAATCCTTAATACCTAGTTTTGTCAAAATCATTTTAGCTCTATTTTCAAGATCCCATGATTCAGTTCTATCTATTTCCCCTGTTAATTTTAATATTTTATCATTGTCTGGATTATCTTTATTCATTTCTTCTTGGTATTCTCTGATAAGTCTTATATTTTCTGAATTACCTTTAAATACCTGATCCATAACACTGGAACCTTTTGAAAACTTTACATTCTGTGGTAAATATTCTATATTAATATTGTTTCTTTTAATAATTTCTCCTGAATCTACCTGTTCCATAGCTGATAATATTTTTAAAAATGTTGTTTTGCCTACACCATTTTTTCCTATTAAGCCAATTTTATCCTCATCATGAATTCCAAAACTTATATTTTCAAACAATTTCTTTGTACCAAAAGACTTACTAATATTTTCTATTGATAATAAATTCATTTTAACACTTCCTATTTATTTTAAAGATAAAAACAGATGCATCTTTAGATGCATCTATTTCACCTTTTTTATTTTATTATAATACTCTTGCTTCACCTTTATAAATTAAACCCGTTGTACTATCCACTGTAATATCTTCGCCATCTTTAAGGATTTTTAAAGCATCTCTAACTCCAACTATAGTTGGTTTGTTTAAATTTAATCCTACTATTGCTGCATGAGATGTTAATCCTCCTTCTTCAGTTATTATTGCTGAAGCTCTTTCCATATATGGAACCATCTCTTTGTCTGTTCTTTTAGTTACTATTACATCTCCATCTTCAAATTTATCTTCTAAATCTGATTGATCCTCAATTTTACAAACCTTAGCTAAAGTTGTATGTTTTCCGATTCCCATACCCTTAACTAATATTTCACCTATTGTGTGAACTTTAATTAAATTTGTAGAACCAGCTAATCCCACTGGAACTCCTGCTGTAACAACTACTAAATCTCCTTCTTTTACATAATTCTTCTCCAGAGCTGATTGTATTGAAAGTTCAATTACATCATCTGTGGAATCACTATGCGGAGAAAGTACTGGGTAAACACCCCATGTTAATGCTAATTTCCTCATTACTGATTCATTTGTTGTAGCTGCTATTACTGGTGTTTCAGGTCTAAATTTGGAAAGTGCCTTAGATGTGAATCCTGAAGCAGTTGCTGTAATTATTGCTGAAGCACCTAGTTCTGAAGCAGTTGAACATGTTGCTTTACCAATTGCATTTGTAATTGATATTTGATCATCAATTGTATCAGATAAAACTAAATTTTTATAGTTTTCTGAACCCTCTATTGCTATGGCAATATCCCTCATAGTTTCTAATGCTCTTACTGGATATTTTCCTGCTGCTGTTTCTCCTGATAACATAACAGAATCACTACCATCTAGTATTGCATTTGCTACATCTGTAACTTCTGCTCTAGTAGGTCTTGGATTTCTTATCATTGAATCCAACATTTGCGTTGCAGTTATAACAGCTTTACCCATTTCATTAGCTTTTTTAATCATCATTTTTTGAACTAATGGAATTTGTTCTGTCTCTATTTCTACTCCTAAATCTCCTCTTGCTACCATTACACCATCTGAAGCTAATAAGATTTCTTCTAAATTATCTACACCTTCTTGATTTTCTATTTTAGATATTATCTCAATATCTTCTCCACCATTCTCTTCTAAAATTCTTCTTATTTCTAAAACATCTTCCGCTTTTCTTATAAATGATGGAGCTATAAAATCAACTTCATTTTTTATACCAAATATTATATCATCAATATCTTTTTGAACTAATGATGGTAAACTAAGTTTTACATTTGGAACATTTACACCTTTATGGTTTGACATATCTCCAGTATTAAGTGCTTTACATTTTATTTCAGTTCCATCCACTTGGACAACTTCCATTTCAACTAATCCATCATCTACTAATATTACTGTACCTATTTCCACATCCTCTGGTAAACCTTCATAGGAAATGCTAACGATATTTTGATCTCCTAAAATATCTCTAGTTGTAAATGTAAACTCATCACCTGGCTCAACTGTTATTTCTCCATCTTTAAAGTCACCTAATCTAATCTCAGGCCCTTTTGTATCTAACATAATTGCTATAGGTAAATCCAATTCTTCTCTAACCGCTTTTATATTATCAATTGTTTTTTGATGTCCTTCATGCACACCATGTGAAAAGTTAAGTCTACACACATTTAATCCTTTTTGAAATAATTCTCTAAGTACTTCCTTAGAATCTGATGCCGGTCCTATGGTACAAGTTATTTTTGTTTTCTTCATTAATATTCCTCCTCAAATTTATATGGAAAGCACTTTAGCTATTTCAAATAATTCTTTATTAAATTTCTTTTCTTGCTTTAGCGCTTCATCTATATCTAGTGCAATTACTTCATTATCTTTTATTCCCAGCGCTTTATTGAATTCACCTTTTTTTAATAGTTTTATAGCTTTATATCCCATCTCACTTGCTATCATTCTATCCATTAATGAAGGTGTGCCTCCTCGCTGTATGTATCCTAATGTTGTAACTCTAGTATCTATTCCTGTCTTCTTATATATCTCATCTGATATTTCATATGCATTGCCTACACCTTCAGCCAGAATAATTATATGATGTAGTTTACCTCTGTTTTTACCTTGTAATGCTCTTTTTGATATTTCATCAATACTCATAGGCATTTCAGGAAGTATTATGCTTTCAGCTCCACCTGCAAGTCCTGAGTATAGTGCAATATCACCACAATTCCTTCCCATTACTTCTATAACATTTGCTCTTCCATGAGATGTGGAAGTGTCTCTTATTTTAGAAATTGCATCTAATACAGTTTCTACTGCTGTTGCAAATCCGATGGTGAAATCTGTATGTCCACAATCATTGTCAATTGTACATGGTATACCTATGACAGGAATACCTGCTTTACTAAGTCTTCTAGCACCTTTTAAAGTACCATCTCCACCTAATGCTATTAAACCATCTATTTCAAATATTCTTAAAATATTTAAAGCTCTTTCAAATCCTTCATCAGTCATAAATTCTTCTGACCTAGCTGACCTTAATTTAGTTCCACCTCTTTGAATGATATCTGCAACGGAAGATAATTTCATCTCCTCTATGTCACCTCGCATAAGACCTTTAAAACCTTGTCTAATGCCAATTATTTTAAAACCCTCATAAATTCCTGTTCTAACAACTGCTCTTATTGCAGCATTCATTCCTGGTGCATCTCCTCCACTAGTTAAAACACCTATTGTTTTCAATATACCACCTCCTTATTATTCAACTTTTAAATAATATCTATTTTTTCTTAAAATCTATTATATCATACTCTATTGAGATTTTATACTTCTAGACAAATTTAACTGAATTTTCTCCCAATAATTCTTTTAGTTTTCCAGTCAAACTTTCATCCTTTTTTATCCAAAGTTCATCTGCTGCTCTTATAGATTTTTCCTCTTCTTCAAAATAAATAAAAACAGGAATATTACCTTGTGATCTTGCAAGTTCACCTTTAACCATTTTAAGTTTCTCTACATCTTTTATACTATTTAATTTTAAATATAATTTTTCATCAGAAGGAGTTTTTAATTCTCTTATCTTCTCAATAATTATTTGAGCATTATCAACTTCTGATATTGTAATTTTACCACTTACTACTACAAAGCTATCTTCTTCTAAATACTCTAAATATCTTTCATATGTTGTTGGGAAAACTATACATTCAACTTCTCCAAATAAATCTTCTATTGTTATAAATGCCATCATATTATTATTTTTAGTCAACATATTTTTCCTACTTGAAATCATACCCCCAAGTGTTACCCTCATACCATCTCTTATAGTTGGGGTTCCATCCAATATCTCTGTTTCGCTTTGAACTAGCTCAACTGTATTTATAGATGAAGATTTTTCCAGTTCTTCTTTATAGGGTTCTAATGGATGTCCAGATATATATATACCTGCTATTTCCTTTTCCATTGATAATATTATATTTTTAGGAAAATCTCTTAAATCTGGTAAATCATCTTCCGTATATTCTGATTCCACTGTGTCAAATATTGAAAATTGCCCTTCAATATTTCTCTTTCTATCATCATTTATTCCATCAATTGTTTTTTCATAAATAGATAAATACTGTGCTCTATTTCCCCCTAATGAATCCATAGCTCCACATTTAATTAATGACTCTACTGCTCTTTTATTAATTACATTAGGATCTTCTTTAACAACTCTCTCTACAAAATCTGTAAGAGATTTAAATTCCCCATCTTTTCTAGCATTTACAATCGCATCTATAAATTTGACTCCTACATTTTTCACTGCAGAAAGTCCAAATCTTATTTTACCATTGGTTACTGTAAATTTAACTTTAGATTCATTTATATCTGGCCTTAAAATATCTATTCCTAGTCTTTTACATTCTTGTATATATAAGGATACTGAGCTGGTATTGCCCATAATAGACGAAATTAAAGCTGCCATAAATTCAACTGGATAATAGTGCTTTAACCAAGCTGTCCTATAGGCTACAACAGCATAAGCTGCAGAGTGAGATTTGTTAAATGCATAGTTAGCAAATTCAATCATTAAGTCATATATTTGTGAAGCAGATTTTTCATCTACTCCATTTTTTATGGCTCCCCTTGTTAATACATTCCCCTCTGAATCCTCTTCTCCATATATAAACTTTTGTCTTTCCTCTTCCATTACCTTCATATCTTTTTTACCCATGGCTCTTCTCAATATATCTGCATGTCCTAGAGAATATCCCCCTATTTTTTGAACAATTTCCATTACCTGCTCTTGATAAGTTATTACACCATAGGTAGGCTTTAATATGCTCTCTAGTTTTGGATGAATATATTTTATTTTAGATGGGTCATGTTTTCTTTCAACAAATGTTGGAATTTGACTCATTGGTCCTGGTCTATATAGTGAATTTGCTGCTATTAAATTTTCAAATACATTAGGTTTTAATTCCTTTAAAAAGGATCTCATTCCAGAGCTTTCAAATTGGAATATACCTAGAGTTTCAGCTCTTGCAAACATTTCTAGAACTTCTGGATCTTCGTAATTAAAATCACTATCAAATATGATTTCTTTACCATAATTATCTTTTATTAAATCAATTGCATCTCTTATAACTGTTAAAGTTCTTAATCCTAAAAAATCCATTTTTAAAAGTCCTAATTCTTCCAACTCATTCATATCAAACTGTGTTGTTATGGAATCACCATTTCTTGTAAGTGGAACATAGTTAGTAACAGGTTCCTTTGATATAACAACTCCTGCTGCATGAGTTGAAGTATGTCTTGGCAATCCTTCAACTGCCTTTGCAAAATCTATTAGTCTTTTTACTTCCCTATCCTCATCATATTGTTTTTTTAATATTCTATTCACATTAAGTGCTTTATCTATTGTCATTCCTAAATCCATTGGAATCTGTTTAGCTACACCATCTACTTGTCCATAGGGCATATTTATGGCTCTACCCACATCTCTTATTGCACCTCTTGCTGCCATAGTACCAAAGGTTACAATCTGTGCTACTCTATCATCTCCATACTTGTCTATTACATAGTCTATTACTTCTTCTCTTCTTTCATAACAAAAATCAATATCTATATCTGGCATGGAGACTCTTTCTGGATTTAAAAACCTTTCAAATATTAATCCATGCTCCAATGGATCTATATCTATTATTCCTAAACCATAGGAAACTATACTACCTGCTGCAGAACCTCTTCCAGGTCCTACTATTATGTCCTGTTCTCTTGCAAATCTTATAAAATCCCATACTATAAGAAAATAATCTATATATCCCATTTCAACTATAGTATTTAACTCAAAATTAAATCTATCTTCTATTTCATCTGTTATTTCTCCATATCTCTCTACTAATCCATCTAATGTTAACTTTTTAAGATACTCATATTTTGTATATCCTTCTGGTATCTTGTATTCTGGTAAATGTAATGTGTCAAAATCTAAACTTACATCGCATCTGTCTGCAATTCTTCCTGTATTTTTCAAGGCTTCTATATCATCTTTGAAAATATTTTCCATCTCTTCAGGAGATTTTAAATAAAATTCAGCTGCAGGAAATTTCATTCTATTTACTTCATCTACTGTTGTTCCTGTTTGAATACATAATAGGACATCATGAACCTCCGCATCTTCTCTTCTCATATAATGAGCGTCATTAGTTGCAACTAATGGTATTCCAGTTTCTCTTGATATTCTTCTTAATCCCTCATTTATATTTTGTTGAGTTTCTAGTCCATAGTCCTGTAATTCTAGGAAATAATTTCCCTCTCCAAATATATCTTGGTAAATTAGTGCTTTTTCCTTTGCACCTTCATAATCATTATTCATTATATGTCTTGGAACTTCTCCACTTAAACAGGCAGATAGAGCTATTATTCCTTCACTATACTTTCTTAAAATATCATGATCCACTCTTGGCCTATAATAAAATCCATTCACATATCCCTCTGAAACTATTTTCATAAGATTCTCGTATCCCTTATTATTTTCTGCCAATAGAATTAAATGATATTGATTTTTATCTTTAGGTTCTCTATCCGTATATTTGTCTATTGCCACATAAATCTCTGAACCTAATATGGGTTTCACTCCATGTTTTTTCGCTTCTTTATAAAATTGAACTACACCAAACATGGATCCGTGATCAGTAATAGCTATTGATTTCATTCCTAATTCTTTTACTCTTTCCATCATTTCTTTTATTTTAATGGAACCATCTAATAAACTGTATTCTGTATGCACATGTAAATGGGTGAAATTGTGTTTATTCATATAGTCCCCTTCCTATATTCTTCATTTAAATTACATCTTTTCCTTCCTTTAAATCGTCTGCTATTTCTTCTATTTTTCTAAATCTATGATTAACTCCTGATTTTCCTACAGGAGGATTTAAAAGTTCTCCTATTTCTTTTAAGCTAAGTTCCCTATTATCAAGTCTTATCTCAGCTACTTCCCTTA